>CALXVS010000016.1 GCA_944392145.1 uncultured Alphaproteobacteria bacterium
CAAATCAAGCGTAAGTATGAACACTTAACCCAAGTCGCCGCTAAGAAAAAAATGGTCGCTATCACCGCCTGTATGCGTAAAATCATCATAACCTTAAATGCCAAGATGAAATCTATAAATACTTTCAATCACTTATAAAATAAATAATACTTATCCTCATTTTTTTTATTATCTGGGTTGATGACGATTGGGGGTGTGTCACTGTTCGTGACTTTCCCCCGATGTCACCTTTCAAGCTTGCCCCCTTTTACAATCGGTTGCAACGCATGAATCAGACAGAATTTCCAGTAACGGTTGAATATGACCATAAAAAACCGTTTTTATGAAAAAATGTCTTGCACGGTATAAAAAGATATGATACCAATAGCGTATATGATTCTGTTATGGATTATTTATCTCACCTTATTTATAACGGTATTTGAACAAAGGGCGTTTTTTTAAATGATAAGGCAATATAGGCAATTTTTATTCGGGGTGTTGATAGCTTGTGTAGCGGCGATAACGGGATATTTTGCCAACGGTTTGGGGAACATATTTATCACGGGTATTTTCAGTTATATTGCCGCGTCGCTTTTTTTAATCGGCCGGCCGTTGCCGCAGGGGTGTTTAGGGCGGTCACTGACGCTTGCTGTTTTAGCGATTTTATTGCTGTGGGGCGGTATAGGGGTTGATAGGGCCGAAACGGTGTTTGACGGTGTGTTAAACGCGGCCGTTCTCCCCATGCTTTTTTTGATTGTTGTATATGATGTGTGGCAGGGTGAAAAATGGACATTAACCGGTATTTTACGTGCCGTGGCTTTGTGGGTGTGTATTGCGGCCGCATTGATATGGAGTTTCAGTGTGTTTGCGTGGCTGTATCCCTTTTTTGAACCGCCGTTTGTGTATGAGGGGATGCGGTCATTTTGGGCAGATACACTGCCGCTTTGGAAACAAATCGGCCTGATGAGCGTTTTGTTGTTGCCCGGTCCTGTGTTGTTGGGTATAAGTGTGCGGCAAAATAAAAGCGGGCGCGCCGGGGCTTTTTTGTGGGCGGTTTTGGCCTTTATTTGGGCCGGGGTGGCATTCCTTGTCAAAATAATTTAAATTGAGGTTTCAATGCATTCATTATTTAAAAATCCCAGTTTTATTTCCTTTTTAAAAGTTATTGCCTGTGTGCTTTTAATTGCCGTCAGTCATAGCGCATTTTTATGGCAACATATCTTGCCGAACGGATATGAAGCTGTGTCTTTATTGTGGCTTTATTTCGGGGTGCCGCTTTGTTTAATAATGATTTTAACCGGGGGAAAGCCGGCCGCCGCTTGGACGGGCTTTTGGCCCTTTATGGGAAAATTAGCAGTAAGCTTGATAGGGGTTTTTTTATTACTCTTATTGTTTGTAGGATTTTTAATCGTTCTTTCATTTGATAAGACACCCGATCCATCCGGTTTATGGATAGGAAGTTGTTTTTATTATCTTTTATTGCTTTTGATTTGGCAGCCGCAGGTTTTTGGAAAAAGCCTTAAATGGGTGAGGTATGCCGTAATATCGTTATATGTGTTGATTGCTCTTTTTATTTTATTATAAGCGGTATCGTTTTTCCTGGATCCAAAGCTTTCGCAAGGATGACGGTCGGAGGGATGTCAAGGGCGGTGGGTTCCTTTCACCAGGTGGGATGCTCTTCGTCCCTAAAAAGCGGTATCATGTTGCCGGAATTTAAAACTTTCTGACCTTTGTGACCTTTAAAAAGCAGCAACGTATTTTGTGGACGCTATTTTTGATTTTAGGGGACACAAAAAAGTTTGTGACTTTTTCAGGGGACACAAAATAATTTGTGGACTGTTTTTTTGTTTTTAGAGTTTACAAGTGCATTAAAATGTGATAGCTTATTGAAACAAGCGGAAAGGAATAAAAAATGAGACCCTATGTGCCATCGTCACTTCCTATTACGAATTTAGATTGGAAACGCCTTGTTTCTCTTGTCGGAAAGGCCAATGCCGGTTTATCACAATACAATGGTTTATTGGAAAGTATGATAAATCCCCATGTTTTATTATCGCCCTTGACGATAAAAGAGGCAACTCTGTCTTCAAAAATAGAAGGCACACAGGCAACATTATCAGAAGTTTTAGAGTATGAAGCCGGTGAAGCGTATAATATTGAAAAAGAAAGAGATATTAAGGAAATATGGAATTACCGCAGTGCCATGTTAAAAGCCGAAAAATTAATAAAAAAAGATGAATGCATACATCTTAACATGATTAAGACACTGCATAAAATTTTGTTAGACGGTGTCCGTGGGGCAAATAAGGCCCGGGGGGAATTTCGCACGGATCAAAATTGGATTGGAACCCCGGGCTGTGCTATTCAAGAAGCTAAATTTGTTCCACCCAATCCCATAGATATGAATATTGCTTTAAATAATTGGGAAAATTATTTAAACAACGATGATGAAGATATCTTGATACAGTTGGCGGTTGTTCATGCACAATTTGAAATGATTCATCCATTTAAAGATGGAAACGGTCGGATTGGTAGGATTTTGATACCGTTATTTTTGTATATGAAAAAGTATTTAAATTTGCCGGTTTTTTATTTAAGTGAATACCTTGAAAGCAACAGAGAGGAATATTATGCCAAATTAAATGCGATCTCTCAAGAAGGAAAATGGCAAGAATGGATAGAATTTTTCTTAAATGCAGTTATTGAACAATCGGCAATTAACATAAAAAAAGCAAAAGCTATTTTAGAATTGTATGATAAAATGAAAGAAAAGATTCAATGCGTTACGCATTCTCAATATGCGATTGCGTCATTAGATGCTATTTTTTCTCAACCAATTATGAATTCAACAACCTTTTTAAAGAAAACAAAAATTGATAGAAGAGGAACCGCAAATACTATTTTAAATAAGTTAGTTGAAAAAGGCATTTTAAAAATTGCTAAAAAAGGAATAGGCAGAACGCCGTCTCGTTATGTTTTTATGGATTTGATTCAATTGGTTGATAGTGGAGCATAGTTATTTTTATACTCTTCGTTTCATTGGATTGATACAACATAAACATAACAAAAAAAGAGGGAAATTTTAAAGGATCATTTGTGACCCTTTAAAAAGCAGCAAGGTTTTTTGTGGACGCTATTTTTGATTTTAGGGGACACAAAAAAGTTTGTAACTTTTTCAGGGGACACAAAATAAGCGGAATATGTTTTTCCTGGATCCTCGCTTTCTTAAGGAATGACCTTTCCCCTTCCGTCATGCCCGACCCCGATCGGGCATCCAGGGCAAAGAGTCCTTATTTTAGCGGGGTGTCAAGAGTAATAAAAATGGAATTGGTTGTCCGCTGGCGCGGGAAAGCAAAGATTATTGTAATTTGGGTGGCGTTATCCTTTGTGGGACAAGGATGTTCGGCATTGAATTGGACGCAAACCCCACTTAAAGTGACGGCATCGGAACCGGATGCCTATATTTATGTTAATGGGGGATATGAAGGGGTTGGTAAAGTTACCACATTGGTTAATCGACGGGAAAGTGTATCGGTTATGGCCAAAAAGCCCGGGTTTAATCCGGCGGTTGAAAGTATTTCGTATCGGATAGGAACACTGGGAATCATTGATTTTATCGGTGGGTTTGTATTTCTTTTCCCGTTTTTGGGGTTAGCGTTTCCGGGGGCCTATACGACCAGTGTTGAAAATGTGACGCTGGTTTTAGAACCGATCTCTTGATTGAGGAGATATTCATATTTTTTTAGTTGCGTGAAGCGGCGGCCGATTAAAATCGGCCGTCGTTTGGCATGGGGATTTTTTGTTTTTGCCCCGGTTATTTTTATGGGAAAATGACCGCATAAAAACAAAGTTCCGCTTTTAAAAAAAAGCGGGATTTTTTTAAGGTGGCGTTCGGATATGTATCCGGGCGCCTTTTTTTCATGTTTATTTTTTTTAAGAAAGGACTATTTTTATGGCAAGTTCATCATCAGTCAAAACCATTCGGCCGTCCGTGTCCACGGTGTCGTTGGATTCGGGCCTTTACGGGTCAACCACGGCGGGTGAAACAAACACGTTCACGCCGAATGCGTTTCAACAAAACTTGGTCAATATGACCGAACAAGGGATTTTAGATTATACCGATTATCTGATCAATCCCACTTATGACAATCCGGTTTTTCAAGCGCAAATGGATAACCTGACCCAACAGGCGGACCAAACGTTTGAAAACAACATTATTTCACCATTGGCCGAGCGGGGATTGACGCGCGGATCCAATATTAACCAGTTAAGCGCGCAGCATGATCAAAATTTGATAAAAGCCGAGCAAAATCTGATGGCAAACGATACAACACGCACGTCAAACATTTTATCGCAATTATCCGGTTTGTATCAGTTGCCCTATAACATCTTATCGGGTCTGTATAGTCAGAATCAAAATCAGCAAATGGCCAACACATCAACGTTAAACGGGCAGTCCATTACAACGGGTAATACCGCTTTAAGTGATCAATTTATGAAGTTGTTTAGCGGTATGAGTAGTGCACTAACGAGTAATAATAAAAGTTCTGATTCAAGTGTTTTTGACACTGCGGCCAATGCGGCTATAAATGCTGTGATTGGAACCGCTATTAGTGGTGCGCTTTCCGATGCGCGGTTGAAAGAAAACCTGAAACTGTTAGACACGGTTGAGGGGGTTCACATTTATTTGTTTGACTATATTTCCGGCCCGAAAAATCAGGTTGGCGTTATCGCTCAGGAAATTTTGGATGCCCACCCCCAAGCCGTCGGCTTGAACGAGGCGGGATATTATTATGTGATTTATCCGATGCTGCCGGCACCGGTGTTTAATCGCATTGTGGCGTTAAGAAAAGAATTAAACGAAGGAGAATAAAACCATGTCACATTATTTTGATCAAATTTTAAATCAAGTTCCGTATTATTACCGTATGCGCGAAGACGCGCGCCGTGCCGCCGCTGAAGCGGCCGCGGCCGAGGCCGCCCGTTCGGGCGGGACATCAACCGCCACCGCGGGTGTGGAAAATACCGGTATGGCACCGGCTGGCGGTATGGGAAGCACACCTTTAACGGGAGGTATGGGGAATGCCCCCTTAACGGGGACTGTGGGCACCGGGACACTGTCGGGTGCCACAGCACCAACCGTTCTACCGGACGGCGCCCCGTTTGCCGCAACGACCGCGTTTCAACCCACCGATTTACAGGCATCCGCGCTGTCCACGGCCGACAGAGGCCTGCCGGCGACGGATGTCGGTTTGTTAACCACCGCACTGCGCGGGGCAAGCCCGGCGGGGGCGCATCCGGCCATAGAAAAGGCAACCGGCGATGCCACGTTGCAACAAACGGCGCAGGGTGTTTTATACCCGTATCCGACGGCTGCCGGTGAAACGGCCGCCCGAATGTTGACCCCCGGCACAGATACGGGATTGCAAAAATCAATCAATACACCCAAGGTTGAAGTGCACCCGTGGCAACCGGTGACGCCGACCACATGGCAAAACAATTTGGCCGCCGAACAGGCCGCCGGCACCATGACGGGAACGCCCGGATTGATGAGCGACCCGACGGTGCGCCATGTGCGCGATGTGTTAAATCGGGGGAATATGGCAGAATTGTATTCACCCGATACGGTGGCCGAAGTTATGGAAGCCATTGAGTATGACCGATCGGCCGAAGATGACCCGTTCAGTATGATGTTTAAATCGTATTTTGACGGTATTATTGGGGCGGGGTTGGCCGGCACCATCAGCGAATTGGGCGATCAACCGCTGTTCACGGCGTGGGATGCCCTGACATTAGGGGATTATGATGCGTATAAAGAACCGTTTGAACGGTATAAAAAACGCCATCCGTTAGCCGTGAACCCGCGTGTTTATAATCGGCCGCCCGCGCCCTTTGACGACAGTGTGCGTGTTCAAGATTCTACATTAGAGCGGTCGTTTCGTGATTTGAACGAGGCTCAGCGTGCCTTTTTGGTGGACCAAATTATTAAGAATACGCCGGGTAAGTTCAGCGATGCCTTGAACAGTTATTTGTTGGGCGTTACGTCAAACGACCCCGCGTTGCGGCCCGTTACGGCCCCCGCATTGGATAAAGAGCCCGTGTGGTATGAAAGCATGTTGAATACCGGCCAATTACCCACGCCGCCGCGCACGATGCAAGAATATCGTCAAGCGATTGAGTTAATGGATTTAAAGGAAGAATACGCCGATAAATTGCAGGACGAAATTGACCGCCAAAACAATCAATCGTTGTTTATGCGGTTGCCGGTACGGCAGTTGCGACAGGCGTTGAACACGCCCGATTATCACCCGTCGGTGGATATTGATGCCGCCGATATCGGCAATCGGACATGGACACCGGCCGAACAAGAGGAAATCAACCGGGCCTTTGTTGAACGCGATCGCGCGCGGTTCCGTGATACGGTGCGTCAGATTTTATTGAACAACGGATATAATCCGGCGCGGTTAGATGAAATTCCCGACGGGGCGTTGCGACATGCGTTTGAATCGTATCATCGTAATCGGAACGATTATATTAACGAGGTGTTAAAGCCGACGGTTTCCTATATTGAAAAGTTACGGCGTGAATTTATGGGAAATAAACAGTATTAGGGGATTATGGCTCCCATTTAAGGACCTCTTCCTTTTTTTTGGGGGGGGCGGTGACGCCCCTCATCCCTAAAAAGCGGAATCAGTTTTCCTGGATGCTCGCATGCGCAAGCATGACGGGGAGGGGGAGGCAAGGATGACATTTCCCCTCTCTCGTCATGCCCGACCCCGATCGGGCATCCAGGACAACAAAGTCCTTATTTTAGCGATGCGTCAATGTCAATAAAAGCGGTATTCATGTTGACTGGATGCTCGCATGCGCAAGCATGACGGGGAGAGGGAGGCAAGGATGACGGCCGGAGGAGTATCGCTGGTGGTGGGTTCTTTCACGAGCGGTGATAAGACCAAAACATAATACAAAATTTTATTTTAAAACAATTACTAAAAGCGGATTATTCAAGCAATACATCCGCTTTCTTTTTTTTATCAAAGGAGTAACACATGCAAATTGAAACCATAGAATTGGTGGGCGGAACAAAGGCGCGCGCCAAAGACGTGAATGATAATATCACGATTTTAAAAAACGCGATTTATGCGTTAGAGGAAAGCATTGAGGCGCAAAACGCGGTGCTGACAGATTTACAACGTCGGCCGACGCGTCATATGTTTGACATTTATTTTTCATTGGAAAATCAGGCGCCGACGGGGGCCTATCCCTTATGGAAAGGGGATTGGATTACGCATTGCGACACCATTTATCCCGAATTTTGGGAGGCGTTAACCAAGCGGGCCGCGGCCGAAACCATTCCGACCTGTTCGGCGGCCGATTATGAAGAGGCCTTAAGCACATACGGCCAATGCGGTAAGTTTGTTGTTGACACGTTGAACGGTAAGGTGCGCTTGCCCAAAATCACGCGCTTTATTTCGTCGGTATCAGACATCAGCAGTATCGGCAGCGTTGAAAATGACGCGATTCGTAACATTACCGGTTCATTAGAAGGCGGTAATAATACAACGTATTTTTCGGCTTCGTCCGGTGCCTTTTACCGTTCCAGCGACGGGTATGCCGATTCGGCGGGCAGTTCGGGGCGCAGCGGGCGACCGCGCATGGCGTATTTTGATGCCTCCCGCGTTGTGCCGACGGCGGATGAAAACCGCCCGAAAAACGTGCGTATGGGGCTTTATATTCAAATTTCAAACAACACGGCCGACGTGTCGCAATTGGATACGCAAGTGATTGCCAACGAATTAGCCGCGGCCACAGAGGAACTGACCGCGTTGAAAGAGGAATTGGCCGCCGCATTAAGCGCCTTGGGCGCCGGTCAGGTATCAGCCATTGAAACGGCGGCCGCCGCGGCCGAGGAAAACGTGCGCACAACGGCCACTTTGGTGATTCAGGATGTTGAGGCCGCCAAAGAGGAGGCCTTGACAGAGATCGCCGCGCAAAAGGACGATATCATATCGGCCGGTGACGATGCTTTGGCGGCGATTGAAGCAGCTGAGGGCGACATTACCACGGCGCGCGACGAAGCGTTAAGCGCGATTGAAGCAGCTGAGGGCGACATTACCACGGCGCGCGACGAAGCGTTAAGCGCGATTGAAGCAGCCGAGGGTGATATTACCACGGCGCGGGATGACGCGTTAAGCACCTTGGACACTGCCAAAGACGAGGCAGTGACAGCGGTTTCCGCCCTGGTGGCCGATGCCGAATCGGCCGCCGCGGCGGCAGAAAGTGCGGCGAATCAAGCGGCGGCATCCGTTCAATCGGCGGCCGACATTGCGGCCGAAACCGCCACGGAAGTAGCCGGGGCTTTGGTCGCGGGTAAAATGGATCAGGTGGTTTCACATGACATCACCTTAACGGCCGCCGGATGGGACAGTGTATCGTTCACACAAACGGTCACGGTGAGTGGTATGACGGCGGATAAAATTGTTTGGGTGGCGCCGCGCGTTTCATCCGACAATTTAAACGAACAAGCCTATGCGTCTGCGGGTGTGTGGTGCCGCGGGCAGGGGGCAGATACCCTGACCTTTGGGTGCCAAAGCACGCCGACGGCGGATATTTATGTAACAATTGTATTTTAAGTAAAGGAGTTATCATGACAATTATCAATTCAACCATTCAAGGAGGCGGGACTCAAGGCGGCGGTGATGTGGTTACGGCGTATGTCCCCCATGGCATGACCCCGGCGCAAGGGGATAAAGTGTTGTTAAACCCTGCGGGGGGATATGCATCGGGCGATTATTGGCCCGGTGCCGCCCCCTTTGTGCCGGTGCGCACATTTTTTTCGCGCGAAACAACACAATTTATTTCGGGGTCAGGCATTTGGGATATTGTGGATGGGCAATTAAAACAAATTGATGTTATTCCCTATAACCATGTTCGGGCACAATTGTATAACCAAAGTCATTACACCAACAATTTAATCGGGTTTGTGCCGGTGAACGGAAAAATCAAATTTATTTTGAATTCATACGGTATTAGCACACGTCACGAAGACGGGACGTGGTCGTTTAAAACCTATTATGATATTGATTCATCCTTTGAATCCTATAAAATATGGACGTTCGCCAGTGAAGCACGTTTTGGCGGTGTGGTGATTTCAAGCCGATACGGTTATTCGGGTAACTCTATAAACGGAGCCTTTTTAAAATTATCGGTTGACGCATATGACAGCCTTGTCGTTGAACGGTGCATTATCGGCGGTACCAATTTGGGAATAGGATGTGTTTTATCGGAAAGCACCTTTATGGGATATAGCACGCTTTACACATTGACCGAAGACAGTTATACCACAAAAAGTATTACGTCATTTCATAAAACGTATTATGACGAAGAGAACGGGTATATTTATGGCCGTTCTTCTCCTAATGCCAGTAATTACAGTGTGGTTCGGTATGATTTTAATTCCGAAACAAATACTCTTTCAAACCGGGTAACCTTTTCAAGTTTGTTAAGCGAGGCCGGACGATATGCATTGATCACAAGCCGCACCGGCAACACCCTTTATTGTATTGGGTGCAATGGTTTTGGGGGTGTTGATATGAATACCGAAACATACGTCAATGAAATTGTTTTACCAAACGGTGTCAAAGTAACCATGGATGCTTTATCTTACGGGGATCAGGTTTTAAAAATGAATCCCGTGAATATAAAACAACAAAATAATACGTTTATTGAAGGGTGCTTTTCCCCCGGACCGCGGTCAAGTTCGTATTATATCCATCCCGGGTTCATTGATTCAAGCAGTATTTTAATTGGCTTGTCTAGTAATTTCGGTTATTCCTGTTACGGTAGCAAAACAAACGGTATTTATTCTGTCAATACGGGGAACAGTCAAAACTTTTACGGATCCGGAGCAGATATTATCTTTGGGCCGAACAATAAAACGTATTATTTTGATAAAGGGATGTTTAACGCCTGGGGCGGATCGTATGCGGTCGGCAAAGCCAATTATAAGTATGAAGTCAATACACGTGTGATTGCGGATCAATATGTCATTGACGATTTTCGCGGATCCGCCGGCCCGACGTTTCGGCAAATGGATAAAGGGGCTCGCACATTAAAAGATTTGCATTCGTTTGATCGGTGGTATGCATCGTCGGTGTTATTGGCATATCAAGACGGCAACACGCTGGTTGCATACAATGCTTTAATTTCTGCGAACGGGAATCCGGGATTGTATCGCGACAGGTATAATCTTGATACCCAATCAGCGGCGTATACCAAGGTTAACAGTGTCACCTATCCCGAAGGGCGCACCGTTCAGACGTCGGATAATAAATATGCCTTTATTTGTGCTGCAGACGGGGTGTATGCTTATTATGAAAACGAAGCGAAAACCGCCCTTGTGGAAGATACTCAAATGAAAGCGTATTTTGCCGAAAAAATAACCGATTTTTCGTTCTTGGCGGTTCAATCTTTACCGGAAAATGATATTTATATCATCACAAAAACAGGGGATTATTTGTTTCATATTGATACAGACACGGGCACGGTGACACAAAAAGCGGCACCATTTGGCGATTTGTTGGCAACCCAAATGATGGGAGGATATTATAATGCCGAACAAGGTATCGCCATGATGAACACGGTTGATTATGGTGTGTTGGTGCGTGTGTTCAATCCGGTGTTGCAGATTTGGGAAACAAACGCACCGACAGTAACAAAATTCGGTGATTATTCATTAACGGGTATTGTTGATGGCGAAACAAAAACGGATGTTTTGGGCAACACCGTTGTTTCGGTTAAAACAATTTTGGATAAAAACAATATGCCCGGTATTGATTATGATGCGGTTTCGGGCTTTATGTGTACCCTGAATGGAACGGGGATAGAGGTGAGTAAAGGCATTTTTTATGAAAACCAATCCCCCAAAGTATTGGCGCAACCCCTTTTAAAAACCTTATCGGCATTTGAAAGCGGTGACGGAAATGGCTCAAGACTTGGCGATGTCAGTGACTTTATGCGCCTGTTCGCCATAGCGGGCAGCGGCACAACGGATGTGGATATAATAACATATTCCAATCAAAATACTGATAATCCAACGCTGCCGACGGGGTATAATACGTTGCGTGAAACGGATGATTTAATTGCAACGAACCCTTATACGGGGGAGGCAAAACAAGTGTTTCACCCGTGGACACCGGCAACGGCGGGATTGACTCAAATACAGGATTACGGTTATGTTTCTGCCTATGAAACGATTGGTTCTCCCACAATTGAAGCCGGTGTTGTTTCCGGATTCAGTGATGATGATTACCTGACACTCCCGTCTTATTTGACAAGCACCATGACGTCGTTTGAAGTCGTTGTGCCGTTTGTAACGAATGATATCACCGTTGACAATGCGGGATTGATTGATACAAGTTCTTCCCCCGGTCACAATTTTCGGTTAACTGTTACGTCCGCCGGCAATTTACGTTTCCGGTTTTCAACATCGGCGAACTCAACAAGTTATGCGGTCAGTATCACGGGATCAACCGTGTTGTCTGTCGGGGTTAAATATTGGGCTAAGGTGACCTATAGTTCCTCAAGCGGATATAAGCTGTGGCTTTCATCCGACGGGGAAACATATACCCGGGAAGGCTCGTCGTCAACGACAACACGCCCTTATTACAGCGCCGGTATAACATGGCTTTTGGGTAAAAATGCAGCCGGGGGTTCGGTCCTTAACGGAACGATTTATTTAGACGGCCTTTCGGTGACGGTGGATAATGTGTTAAAATGGTCTTTGGGATATGTATATCCCGGCAAAGTTGATGTAACAAGCGGCTATATCAATCAAGATAATCAATCCTATTGGTTTGTTGATACGGATAAAACCCTGACATTAGACAATGATGTTGTGGGGGACAAGGCGTATGAAATGGGGCTTTATCTTGTCAAATCAGCGGCGTTGGCGGGTGTTGCCCCCAAATTGGCCGGGAACACACCGACGGGGTATGACGCCACCTTGGCATTAGATACATCACCTGTTTATTTGTCTGAAGATAAAAGTTTTATCACCACGCCGCCTCATGGGATAGAGGTGAAAGCCGTTTTAGGCAACAACTTAGAGACGGATGCGGCATGGACGCGTCCCGATTTGACAAGCGCAACATCTTACGGAACGGTTACGGACAGCCGTAATTCTTCAAGCGAAGCCGGATGGAAAGCCCTTGACGGATCAAATTCAACCAATTACGTTGTCCAATCCGGATCGCGCGCGTGGTGGAATTGGGAATTACCAGAATTGATTAAAATATCCAAAATCACATGGGTTCATCGCAACAATTCTGAAACGATGGGATCATCCTGCACGTGTCAATTTTTTACCGACGACAGCAAACAAGTGCCCTTGACGGCAACCTTTACCGATCCGTCATCAAGCAATGCCGTGGTTGAATTGGCGGTTGATAATGTGATAACGAACCGTATTTATTTTGAGGCGAATACACCGTCCGGTTACGGCGGCGCCGCAGAAATTTTAATCGAAGCGGTTTTGCCGGCCACAAAAGGATTGATAACCCTTACGACCGGATGGGACCTTTCCGATGATAAACAAACAGCGTTTTATATCAATCAAAACACCGTTAAAACATTTGAAGAGTTGACCGACGGTGTGGATAAAGCCCCACAAATGGGTCTGTGGCTGACAAAAACGACAGACGGTGTGACGGACTTTAAGTTATATGCAGCCGCGCCGACGGATTTTGCCGGTGTTAAAAAATTGGCCGACGTCACGTTAAGTGATGATTTATCCATGATTGCCGAGGTCACCAATGTGTAAGCAACGTGTCGCTTTGGATATGATTCAACATCAACCACGGCGGGGAGGGCTGTCAAAAGCAGCCCTTCTGTTACACGAAAAACAATGTGAGGATATGGAAAAAATGGATGAACGCATAACGGTTATAGAAAAAAAGGTGGATGCCTTGGCGCACCGGTTTGATGCGTTGGATGAAAAGTTGGATCGGATGCTGATGCTTGTCAGTGCCCGGGGCAGCTTGCGGCGCGGAATTAAAAACCTGTGTGCCAGTAAGGCTTTTTGGTCGTTTATTGCCGCGCTTGTTTGCGCCGCATTTGGTGTGACGGTCGGCGAAGGGGGTATGTAAAAGCTTTTCCCCTTTTCATTATACCCACGCAAGGTGGGTATCCTTTTCCCTCCCGTCATGCCTACGGATGCGTGTATCCTTTCTCCTCCCGTCATGCCCGCGGATGCGGGTATCCTTTCTCCTCTTGTCATGCCCGACCCCGATCGGGCATCCTTTCCCCTCTGTCGTCACCCTCTAAGCTTGACCCGAGGGTCCAGGGCAATAATTCCTTATTTTGGCGGGATGTCAAAGGTCTCTAAAAGCGGCATTCATGCTGCCTGGATCCTCGCCTGCGCAAGGATGACCGCCGGAGGGGTGTTGCCGGTGGTGGGTTCCTTTTACGGGCGGTGACGCCCCTCATCCCCAAAAAGCGGAATTCATGTTTCCTGGATCCAAAGCATGCGCAAGGATGACATTTCCCCTCTCTCGTCATGCCCGACCCCGATCGGGCATCCAGAGCAAAGAGTCCGTTTTCCGCGATAGCGCACAACCCATTCCATGTCATCCTTGGGCTTGGCCCGAGGATCCAGGACAATGATTCCTTATTTTGGCGAAGTGTCAACGCCCCTATAAAAGCGGTATCAGTGTTGCCTGGATGCTCGCATTCGCAAGCATGACGGGGGAGGGGTATCCTCGCCTGCGCAAGGATGACCGCCGGAGGGGTGTTGCCGGTGGTGGGTTCCTTTTACGGGCGGTGACGCCCCTCATCCCCAAAAAGCGGAATTCATGTTTCCTGGATCCAAAGCATGCGCAAGGATGACATTTCCCCTCTCTCGTCATGCCCGACCCCGATCGGGCATCCAGGACAACAAAGTCCTTATTTTAGCGATGCGTCAATGTCAATAAAAGCGGAATTAGTTTTTCTGGATGCTCGCATGCGCAAGCATGACGGGGAGAGGGAGGCAAGGATGACGGTCGGAGGGGTATTGCCGGCGGTGGGTTCCTTTTACGGGCGGGGGTGTCTCTCATCCCCAAAAAGCGGAATTCATGTTGCCTGGATCCTCGTGTCAAGCTTAGAGGATGACATGGAATGAGTTGTCCATATTTAATACAATTTAAACAAAAACATTCAGAAAGGAATATAAGATGCTTAAATATAACGATATATCAATGAATCCGTTTCAGGCGATGGTTTTGGAAAACCGGATGCCGGACAGGATTAACAATCAAAACGGTATGTCCCCGACAGAGGGTGAGATGTGCCGGGTGGGCAGCCTGCCGGATGCGGCGATGATGACCCCGTCAAGCGGTATGAGCCCGTCCGAACAGTGCCTGTCCCCGGCGGAGGGTATAAGTCCCCCTGAATCGGATGTGTCCTCCCCGAACGGTTTGGGGGCAAGGACCGGGGCACCGGTGTCTTTGGCGGCCAACGAAACACGTGCCGCATCGGCGCAGGCTCTTTATGACACCATCCGGCCGGAAAAAACGGTGTGGGATAAGGCGGATCAGGTTGTGGCAGGGCGCCCGACGCATACCACAACCTGGTCTGACGGGGATGCCATAACACAGCAAAAACAGGCCGCCATGCAACGTTATTCGCATGTGCCGCAATGGATATTTGACCTTGCGGAAAAAAAGGCACGCACTGGAGAAAGTGTTGGGATAAGTGACATATTGGCGGCGGCGTTATCGGGGGCCGGTTGGGGCGCAAGCCAAGCGTTGACCAAGGGGGTTGCCTTAAGCATGCAAGGGGTGAACGACTCCTATGCCAATCCTGTGGGATTGGCGCAACGGGCTATCAATGCGACACAGGGCAACGGGTTTGAAGTCATGATGCCAACGGTTGAAGCCGACGGGATTGCCGAGCGCGCCTTGACGGAAAGTGCGCATTACTTGACAGACGGATTGCCTGTGTCACGCACTTTAAGCACGGCGGTCAAGGCGGTCAAACCAATTGCAAAAGCGGCCGAAAGCGCGAACGTGTTTGTGCGCACACCGGCGCGGGTGGTTCAGACACTTGCCGAGCCGTTGCCGGTTGGATACGAAATAACCGGCTTAATGGGGGCGGCGGGATTAACAACCGCGCTTGAACCCGAAACAACCTGGGGACAAATAGCCACCGGCACTATCGGCGGTATGGCAGCGCCCTTGATAATGAGTGCGCCGGCGGCGGTTAAAGGCTTGGGCCAGATGCTGTATGAACAAGGGGTTAAATCTTTAACCGATTTTAAAGATGCCCGACAGATTGCACAGCAATACAAGGCCTTGAAAAAAAATCCTTTACGCGGAAACGCCGACGACGTGATGGCAACCATTCATATAGAAAACGAAGACCCCGTGACATTAAAACGCGGTGCCGCGATTGTTAGAGGTAAAGATACAATCACAAGTGGAAATATATTGCGTTCAGAAGCAGGAACACGAAGAAATTATGGCTTAAATAAAGCGATTTATAAACACGATCTCTCAAAAGGGGATGTAAAGAAACTTCCCAAAATTTTAAGGCAATATAAACCGGCTGATGTAAGCACAGGGGGAAAAAAAATTTATGTTGTTCAAGACGAGGAAAATCCCTTGGTTGTTGTTACTTCACCGACATCCGATGGGTGGACAGTGGTCAGCATGTACCGGGAAACCAGAAACCCTGAAAGGAAGATATCTTCTAAAAAGGAACTTCCCCGATCCCGAATGTGCACTTATCAGGCGCATCAATCCGGATACACAGCGGGGGATTCATCTCTCCGTCCCGCCGGCGGGGAAGCAAGTGATAGTATAACATCGTTTAATTCGTTTGTCAAGGGGGAAGAAGGTCTTTTTCCGTTTATGCCCGGTATGGTCAACGGAGGACTTATTTCCGGGGGACAGGAGGTATTATCACATGATGTAAGTCAAGAGGGTGCGCCGGTACAACCTGCTGCTGAATTGATTCAATTCCCCGCAAGTCCTAACGTCCGAAACGATACCGGTCGCATTCTTAATATAGACTATCCCAATGCGGTTGTCAAGGGGGGAGAGGAGACCTCATTTACAAAGGTGCTTCCCCGATCCCGGACGATCGCCGGTCAAGCAGGTCGTTCCGGATACACGGCGGGCGATTCCTCTTTCGTTCCCGCCGGCGGGGAAGCAAATGATAATATAACATCATTTAATTCGTTTGTCAAGGGGGGAGAGGAGACCTCATTTACAAAGGTGCTTCCCCGATCCCGCCCGACCGCCTGGCAAGCGCGTCAGATCGGATACAAAGCGGGGGATTTCTCTCTCCGTCCCGCCGGCGGGGAAGCGGATCAAGAGATAGCATATTTTACGCCGTCTGTCAAGAGGGAAAATGAAATAACGTCTTCTTGTGTCGGGTCACCGGCGCAAGAACCCTTAACCGCCGTATCAGATTTATTGACGTATGATATAGACCCGACGGGAGCCGAGGCATTGCTTGATGCCGGCCTGGATGAAAAGGAGATATTATCGCGGCATCGGGCGTATGATATGTCGTTATCGGAAGTAACGGCGCAGCGGATATTGGGTTCCGATGCTGCGTCAAGTCGGTTAAAGGCGTTAAAGGAAACGCTGTCGGGCATGTTGCCGGGGTTAAAGGAAGCCTCCCGCCGGCAAGGGCACCGGTTTTACAGTGAAGCACCGTCGGTTCAATCCCGTTTGTTGGAGGAGGCCTATTTGACGGCCATGGGAGCATCGGCGGATGATGTTTCTGTTCCGGAGGCGCATCGGTTAATGGGGCAGGGACGCAAAGAAGCAGCCTATGGTGTGCACGGTGGTCCGTATTATCAAGATGACCTGTCCGATTTTTGGCATATGATTGCGGCGGTGTAAAAAGCGGAATTGTTTTTCCCGGATGCTCGCGTTCGCAAGCATGACGGCCGGAGGCGTGTCGCCGGTGGTGGGTTCCTTTTACGGGCGGGGACGTTCCTCCCGTCGTCATGCCCGACCCCGATCGGGCATCCAGGGCAATGATTCCTTATTTATGCGGGGCATCAACGCCCCTATAAAAGCGGAATTGTTTTTCCTGGATGCTCGCGTTCGCAAGCATGACATTTTTCCCCTGCCGTCATGCCCGCGGATGCGGGTATCCGGGATAACAATACCTTATTATACAAGAATGTTTAAAAACCGGTGGATAAAATATTCGCCGGTTTTTGCATACGTGCCTCCTTTTTTTCATCCGCTAAAAAGGGGGCACGTTTAAAAAAATAGCTTTTTTTTAAGGCGTGTCTTTGCCGGCCGTGTCTTTGTCAGAGATGCGGCCGGTTCTTTTTATGGGAATTTAATTTATTTAAATCCGATAAAAGAATAAAATGAGTTATCTGTTTAACATCTAAAAGTTGTAATGATAAAAAAAATAAATCTTTTTTTAGAAAAAAGTCTTGAAATATCCTTTCGGATATGATAGGGTAGACATGTTTCTTGTTTAAAAGAATGGGATGTGTTTTAAAAAAAGGATGGGCTGTATGGCATTTTTAAAAAAGTTTTCTGTCGCGGCAGAAGGAATTGTTGCGGTTTTGATGATTTTTTTATTTTTGTATTTTGTCAGAATCTTTGACACGTTGTGGGCCCCGTTCCTGGTGGGGGGATATGTGTTGGTATCAAAAGTTATGGGCGGATCATTCCTGCCGACGGGACGTTTGGGCCGTTGGATGATGCGGCCGTTTATCGGGGTGTTTTGCTTGTTTTTGATTCTATTTTGTGTCAGTTTTTACTATATGTCATCGGATCCGACCTATTTATCCGAGGCGTGGTATGGGGATAAGTCGTTTTTGCTGTTGTATATAAACCTGTTTGTATCGGGTGTTTATTTGTTCTTGAGTTTAAAAGGCGGCCGGTTGTGGAATGAAACGGATATTGTGCGGCTGTTTTGCCGAACGTTGTGTGTGGGGGCGGTGTTTTTGTGGATGTTTGAATGCGCGATGTATGAAGATTTGTGGGACGGCACATATATGAAATATCCATGGTATCGGATTGCGCCGCTTTTGAACATGTTTTCACCCGATGAACGCATGTCATTCACGGTGGCCGTGCAAAGTGTTTCACTGGCTTTTTTAATTACCGCGTGTGTCAGTGCCGTTCGCTTTAACAAACACCAAACGCCTTTTTGGGTGGCGGCAGCACTGTTTATGATTTTTTTAATGTCGCACAAAACGTTTTATTTATGGTGGCGGTGGGGAACACTGTTGCCGTGGACGGGGCATTTGCTTGGGCTGACAGCGGTGATTCTGGTAATGTTTCGGGCGGCCACCGGCACCTTTTTTCCGCAAGGCAAGACGTTATCGGTCATGCGCGGCCTCTTACTGGCTTTGGTTGTGGGCAATGCCCTTATTTGGATGCAGGGGCGCGTTGTTTTGATTATGCCTGACAGGATTGTGAATTTGATTACCCTGATGGGAATCGGCGGGTGGTTTGTTCTTTCAAGCGAGCCCGGCGGGTCCCGTCGTTTGGAAAAGAAATGTTAAATTTGTGATTTAAAAAACATAAATACCATATTGAATAAAGGAGTTTTTTTATGTCATTTATAAAAGGGTTTCGTTGGGTAACAATGGCGGCGGTTATCATCCTGTTAGCGGTTGGTTTTGTTTTTATCATAAATAAAAGTGCATCGGCGGCGCACTTATGGGGATTGGTGCTGATAGCGGAAAGTGTGCTGCTGACAATGATGTTCGGGGGAACTTTTTTGCCCGCCGGTGCGGTCGGGCGCGGGGTAATGCGCGTGATGATCGGTGTGTTTTGTGCTCTATCGCTTTTTTTCATGTTGTATTTTTATAATTTTAAGTCGGGACCGGCGTGTGGCCATTGCATTTTGCATCAGCCTGAAGAGTTGTTCTTTTCCCTGTTAAACGGGGTAATTATCGGCGGATATGTGCTTTTTAATCTTTGGCGCAGCCGGTTGTGGGATGAAACGGGTCTTGTGCGGGTGTTTTGCCGAATGCTGTGTGTGGCGGCGGCCCTGATTTGGATGTTTGACAGCGTGACATATCAAGACCTGTGGGATGGGGAATACTTTAAATATCCATGGTATCGGGTTGCCCCGTTTTTTAAAGCGTTTTCACCCGATGAGCGTATGCTGTTTACCGTGTTGGTGCAGGGTGTTTCACTGGCTTTTTTAATTGCCGCGTGCGTCAGTGCCGTTCGCTTTAACAAACGCCAAACGCCTTTTTGGGTGGCGGCGGCCGTGTTTATGATTTTTTTAATGTCCGAAGACACGTTTTATTTATGGGACGAGCGGGGAACATTGTTGCCGTGGACAGGGCACTTGTTGTGGATAATCGCGCTGGTTTTCCTGACTGTTCGGGCGGCGGCCGGCACCTTTTTTCCGCAAGGGCGCACTTTATGGATGATGCAGGCGGTTGTTATTGCCTTGGTTGCGGGGAACGCCTTTATTTGGATGCAAGACGGTGTCACGCTTTCGGTGGTTGAAACGGCATTGAACCTTGTCACCTTGATAGGGGTCAGTTGGTGGTTAT
This sequence comes from uncultured Alphaproteobacteria bacterium, assembly GCA_944392145.1. Taxonomy (GTDB): domain Bacteria; phylum Pseudomonadota; class Alphaproteobacteria; order CAAHEQ01; family UBA3637; genus CALXVS01. Next base: position 19,511 of record CALXVS010000016.1, read on the forward strand.
GGGGCGGTTGTGACCGGGCGTTTTTGTCTGTCTGTCCGCATTTTGAATCAAAGCATACATAAGAATGACATCCCTCTTTCGTCATACCTGACTCCGCTTTTCCCGCATCAGCGGACAACCAAGTCCATGTCACCCTCTAAGCTTGACCCGAGGGGCTGGGGCAATGAGTCCTTATTTTAGCGGGGTGTTAACGCCCCTATAAAAGCGGAATTAGTTTTCCTGGATGCTCGCGTTCGCAAGCATGACGGGGAGGGGGAGGTAAGCATGACGGGGAGGGGGAGACAAGCATGACGATTGGGGGCGTGTCAGCGTTCGGGACTCTTCTCCACTGTCATGCCCGACCCCGGCTTAAAACATTCAAGTCAATCATACCTTATTTTACTTTATTCAGCGGTTGAGGTTCACTTGCGCGGGTTGTTAAATCTTTTTGTATCACGGCGGCAACATCAACATTTAAAATCGTAAAACGCTCGGTATTTTGGGCAAGGCGGTCAATATCGTCCGGTGTATAAACGGGTGCTGTGATTGGCCCCTCGTCGGGATGGGGAGAGTCGGTATCCACGGCTTGAACAATATAACAGGCGGACGTATCACAATCGCGAACGGCCAAGGTAACGAATGCCTTTTTCGGCAATGAAACGGTGGGGGGTGTTCCCGGCTGCGCATTTAAATCACAATCAAAAACCAATGCATTGAAATCATCGCGTGCCAGGGTGCAATAGCGGTCATAAAGGGCCGAATTACCCGCATTATCTTTCACCACAAGCGGGGGCATTTTTTGCCCCGGTGTCAAGCCGAACAAACCGCCCGGTTGATCGGGTGCCTCATCGGCCCGGCGCAAGGGATGTGAAAACAAATCGTTTTGAAACACCTTGGCTGGTGTTGCATCGGTTGTTTCGGTGATAGCCTTGTTTTCAGCCGCTTTTTTAGCAAATGCCTTTAACACAAGGCGCGTTATATCCGTATCAAACCGACCGATTGTTTCCGTGCCCGTTAACGCATTTGTTTCACCGATTTTTAAACGAACCCGTGGCGGTGTGTCATCGGTTATTTGAAACGTCCGAAACACCCGTTTCGGGGGCAGGGTGCCGGTTGCATCCGTTGTAATGCATTCAAACGAAAGCTGTTTTCCGTCGTCTTGCAATAAAGCACATTGTTCAACCGTGCCCCCCGCCGAGGTGATATGGGTGATATAATCGGGGTGCAGGCGCCACGTTTCCCCATTGATCAAAATGTCCCCGTAAAAACGGGTGTCTTTAAACGTTTCCGGTGTCGTGTGTGGTGTGATAAAAGAGGGCGTCACATTGGGTTTTACACCAACATCACCGCAAGACGCAGCAGGTGTTTGAACCAAATCAACACCGACAATTTCGCTTGCCCCCGTTATCACGCGGTGAATCAGGCAATATCCTGCCCGATCAGGGTTTTCACCCAAAGCCGTAACCTGATACGTCAGTAAATGGTCTTGCGGTTTTAATCCCGGCAGTTCGGGGGTTAAATCAAGACCACCGCCCGGTTTTTCCGTTACGTGGAATCCCAATGTGTCATAGGCGCATTCAAATACGGCCGCTGTGTCGGTATTTTGTGTGACCGAACACGTCATGTTTTTCGGCATCAGGGAAAAAGGCGTTACCGTATCGGCATTTTCCGGGATGAACAGCGGAAACATGTCACCGTTAAACAACGTGTTTTGAAACACGCCCCCTGTTGTTTCCAAAGGAGCCGAATCTATATCGCTCACGGTATCGCCGGCGGGTGTTGGTTCATCGGAAACGGGGGGAACATCGGCGGGTATATCGGTCGCGGGTTCGGTTGTTTTGGCCGCGGTATCAGGTTCCGGCAGCGGTGCGGCCGCCTCTGCTTCTATTGTTGGGGCGGGGGTATCCATGTCGGTCACTGAATCGTCAGGGAGTGCCTCTCCCGTTGGTTCAAAGGATACATCTGCAGCCGCAGGTGCGGGGACAAGTTCCTGTGATGTTTCTAAAAGGGCAGATTCTTTGGCCGTTTCAGAGGGGACAAGTGGTTCGGGCACCGGCGGCAATTGGTTTAATACATCGGCCATATCATCGGATATTGTCGGTTGCTCAGGTGTTTTTGCCGTTGGCTTTTGCGGCACAACCGGTAACGGGGGCAGGGCTTTCAGGCGGTCAAACAATGCTTCCATATCACCGGCCAGGTCATCAAAATTGACCGGATCGGCGCGTTCGGGCAGGGCCGGCGGTGTTGCCCCGGCGGTGAGGGCCGTTAATGTCAACGCCACAATACAGGTTCCGTATAAAAAGCGATGCATGGTTTTCTCCTTGGGAATAAAAGGGATAGGTTATCCTTATTGGATAACGTTTTGACCCGATTGTCAAGGGAAAAAACGGGGGATGTTTTTGTCCTTCGTAATTTTAAAGAGTGAAAGGAGGTGAAAAAAAATGTCTTTTTTTTCAGATGAAAGCAAAGTGAAACAAGTTGTCTTTTGGTTGGGATTAACGATCAGTCGTTTGGTTTTAAAGGGATTGGCCGCTTTAGCGCGCAAAACAAAAACGTCGGCCGATGACGCGGCGATTGCCCAATTGCAAGAAACATTGGACAGCCTTAAAAACGATTAAATATTTTGTGGGGGAGGGGTGTCTTTTAGGGCATCTTTCCCTTTTTATATAAGGAGGATACATGGACGGTTATACGTTAATTTTTATGGCGGCCGGTTTTATGGTTGCCCTTGCGTTTGCGTATGTTGCCGGTAAAGAAAAAGGAGAAAATCAAACCCGTGAAGCATATACCATTGATGCCCGCAAAGCGGCAAAAACGTGTCATCGGATTAATGCTGTTGATTTTGATGAGCTTAAGCGCCTGCCGGACGAATACGAATGATTTATATTGTGTCATTTATGCGCCGGTTACGGGATACGGCACTTTACAAGAAACGCACCCCGATATATATGCGCAAATTAAACGAAATAATTTAAAATATGCCGCGTTTTGCGGATAAGATGACCCCGATCGGATAGGTTCCGGTCGGGGGGATTTGTATCATAAAAACCGGTGGGTAAAATATCCGCCGGTTTTTGCCTACGTGCCTCCTTTTTTTCATCCGCTAAAAAGGGGCACGTTTTTTTACAGGAGCGGATTTATTTACAACTCATAAGGAGACAAAAATGAGTGATTTTAATATTTTTTTAACAGAAGAAGTCAAACAACAACTGCGTGAGCGGGAAGCCCGTGAGCGGCGACAGGCAGCAACAATGGGGGCCCCTGCGCCCATGAGTGTTGCCTCCAATCGGGCGTCAGGAATGGGTGCTATGAGCGTTTACGGTGCCGTAAAAGAACCGTGTGACGGAACGGTAGATGTGCGGGCGCACCTGCGGGGTGAGGTGCCGGTTCGGGCCTATACGCGCGCGTGTCGGGTGCATGGAAATCGGGCCGTAGCGAGTAAGCGGGCCGAGACCTCCAACCCGCGGGGTGTTCCCGAATTGGGTATCATGCAAACGTTTTTAAGGACGGGCACACAAGAGGTGTTGCCGTTAATAGACAGCGTGATTGACCGGGCGAACAGGGGGAATTTGGAAGACCTGCCGCAAATGGAAAAAGATATGGACCATATTCGGTTTTATTTAGAGGGAATGACATCTGTTTTGGGAACGGCCCGTGTGCCGATGCCGCCGCCGAATATTCTGTCAAATGAGGAGGTTGCATTTTACACGGATCGGTTGATTGATGTTACGGTGGATGATATTATAGCGCAGGAGGGGTTTGTCTGGCACCCGTATGCAGATACGAAAGGGAAAGAAACCATAGGTGACGGGCATTTGATTGAGACAGAAAAAGAGTTTTTAAGGTATAGAGTATTTAAAATGAAAGATGGTGTTGTTATCGGTGAAATCACGGATCCGAAAAAAAAGGAAGAAAAATTTCGTGAAATACAAAGGATCGCCAAGCTTTATACCAAAAAAGTTTTGAATCCCGAAACTGGTGAATATGAAGATAAATGCACCACACCGCCCTTACAACAAACCGAAATGCAAGCCTTGGGCATTGGGTGGGATGAAGCCTATGCACGTCAGGTTTTAAAAAAGGATATGCAGGCGGCCGTTGTAGAAGTTCGGAACCAAGCGGCGAAACACGGGATAGAGTTGTTTGCACTACCGGTATCGCAACAACGGCAATTATTAGATTGCCGGTTTAACATGGGACCCAAATTCTTATTATCCACTCAAAAAAGGACAAAGAAACACCCCAGTTGGCCGAAGTTCACGCGTTATTTTAAAGAGCATGCCTATACGGGCATGATGGATGAAATTGAAAGCAAGGATGTGGCCGATCGCCGGAATTTGTTGCGGCAGGCCTTACTGGCCCGGGCCCAATTAGAACATTGGGAAGAGGCGTATTTTTTGTGGCCCAAGGCAAAGAGGGAACGTGTGTTCAGGGGATATTAATCTATTTTGCATTCTTCATGCCTGCAGGGTTCGAAGGGGATACCCAGCTTTTGGCGTAACTGTCGGTCGCGTTTAAAATCGCTGCCATACAGGTCACCATGGAACGTGTCCCCATCTCCCTTGGTGGATTTTAACCACTCGTCCCGCGGGGCGGCGGGGCCACACCCCTCTTTTTCCGCGGGACGATAAAAAATGGTTTGATTGGGTTCACAAGAATCGTCATAACATGTTTGTTCAACGATATAGCAGTTTTTGCCATCTTTGCTTCGATATGAGTGGGGATCTGAAATGTTCAGGTAATGGTGTGTTTCCCACTCTTCATTATATAAACATTTAAAAACAACCCGGTCCAGCTCATTAACGATAAGCGTGCATTGACCGTAGTCCCTATTTCCTTTGGGGTCAATGGGGCCGTCAGGGTATAATTGGATTGCTCTGGTCCGTCGGTTAGGTATTCCCATAAAATCACCGTTAAACATGGGGTTTTTAAAGGCGGGCAGGTCGGGTGACACAGCGTGCCGTTCTTTAAACCAGTATTGATAGGCCTCATAAAAACCATCTGCCCGTGTCGGGGCAGGTGTTATCAGGGCCAGTGTTAATATAAATCCGATTACGTGAAGAGGGCGCATGGTGTGTTCCTTGTTTGTTCTATATGAAAAAAGTATAGAGTGTTTTGGATATCCTGTCAAGAGAAAAAAGCGATGACCTTACCCCTCCCGTCATGCCCTTTCCTGTCGGGCATCCTTTCCCCTCTATCGTCACCCTCTAAGCTTGACCCGAGGGGCTGGGGCAAAGAGTCCTTATTTTGGCGGGGCGGTGACGCCCCTCATCCCTAAAAAGCGGAATTCATGTTGCCTGGATGCTCGCTTTCGCAAGCATGACGATTGGTGTTGTGTCAGTGTTCGGGACTCTTCCCCACCGTCACCCTCTAAGCTTGGCCCAAGGGTCCAGGACAAAAAATCCATATTTTAGTGGGGTGTCAAGGGTTGGAAAAAATAGTTTCAAAACATCATTTATTCGTCATAGACTTCTTTTCGGTGGCCTATTTTGACAATTTTAACGGTTGTTCCTTGAATTAGATAAATGATTCGGTAATCACCAACTCTTAACCGACGCAACCCGCTTAATGAATACCGCAAAGGTTTCCCCAGTCCGACCGGGTCAACAGTCAATCGTTCTTCAATAGCGCGTTTAATTTGTTCTTTATTGCGGACAGGCAATGCCGGAATGTCTTCCATAACGACAGAATCTGCATAGAAAATGTGATACATTATTTCCAAACCTCATCATGTGAGTGCCATTTTTGAGTTGTAGCAAGTCTTTTTTCCCCTAAAGAGGCGAAATAAAGATCCTCATCTTTTTCAATGGCCGACACAATAAGGTCAAGTGCGACTTTTGAGAGTGATTTTTTTTGTAATTCAGCTTTTTTAGATAAAGTAGCACTCACTTCCGGTGGAATGGTAATATTGATACGGGGAGACAATGTTGCCATGATAACCTCTCTTTCAAGAAAAATTGTATCACTTTTACATCACTTTGTCAATAGTGTTTTGGGCATTTTAGCAAAAAAAGCTTTATTTTGGCGGAGTGTCAAAGGCCAAAAAAAGCGGTATCAGTGTTGCTGGATCCTCGCATACGCAAGCATGACGGCTGGGACAACTTGTCGCGAACGGTGGTTCCCCCTCTGTTGTCACCCTCTAAGCTTGACCCGAGGGTCCAGGGCAAAGAGTCCTTATTTTAGCGTGGCGGCAAGGGTTGGAAAAGTGGTATTCATGTTGCCTGGATGCTCGCTTTCGCAGGAATGACGGGGAGGGGGAAGTAAGGATGACGGCCGGAGGGGAAGCAAGGATGACGGCCAAAGGGCGTGTCGTGGGCCGGGATGAGGGGCAAAGGGGTGTGTTGCCGGCGGTGGATTTTTTTCACGGGCGGGGCATTCGTGCAGCTTTTTTCTGTTTTTGCAAAAAAAAGCTTGACTTTTGTGACAAAAATCAGTATACAAAAAGCCTGTTTTTAAAAATAAAGTCGGCCGGCGCGACGGTTTGTCCGAAAAATGCCGTTTTTGACGGGGTATCCGGACGCCGCCGGCAGCACAGGTTTAAGGAGAAATAAGTTATGAAACGCACATATCAACCCAGTAAGCTGGTTCGCACGCGCCGTCACGGTTTTCGTGCCAGAATGGCAACCGCCGGGGGCCGTTTGGTGTTAAACGCCCGTCGTCGTAAGGGGCGCAAAGTTTTAAGCGCATAAAAACCGGCGCTTTTGGCTTTCGGTTGAGAAAAGATTTAAGTGCCTTAAATAAAAAAAGGTATCTTAAATCTTTTGTCGTATAAAAAAGGGAAGATGATGAAACCGCGCCGTTTGAAAAAAAGAAAAGAATTTGTTGCCGTGACCAAACAGGGGGTATCGCTGCCAACCTGTGGCATGGTGGTTCAGGTTTTATCCCATAATTTAAAGGCCGTGCGCTTGGGCTTTACAACGACCAAAAAATTGGGGCATGCCGTGGTGCGCAATCGTATTCGCCGGCGCTTAAGGGCGGTGGCCGATGCGGTTTTTGCCGAGTGGCCGATACAACAGGGCGATTTTGTGTTAATCGGCCGCCGGGCAACGTTTGATCGGCCGTTTGACGCCCTGAAGCAAGATTTAACCTTTGCGCTTTATGAATTGGCGCGGCAGGGGGCCTTTCCCCTGACGGATAAGACCCTGTTAAGGACAGGGGGTGCGCCTCAAGTGCTGTGCGATCCTAAAGAGAAAAGCACGCCGTCCCCCGTGCAAACGGCGGATAAGGGCGCATGAAATATCCCCTGTCACACGTGGCAGCAAAAGGGGCGGTCGGGTTGATTCGCCTGTATCAACTGGTTGTTTCCCCGTTTAAAGGGCCGTGTTGCCGGTTTACGCCGACGTGTTCGGCCTATGCCAAGCAAGCTTTTTTGTTGCACGGCCCCGTAAAAGGTGCTATCTTAACCCTCAATCGTTTATGTAAGTGCCACCCGTGGGGCGGGTGGGGGTTTGATCCCGTTCCGCCCGCACCGGGAAATTTGAAAGAAAAAGGAAAAGAAAATGACACGCAAGTTAGAGGATGAAAAACAAGAACAACGCAATTTATTTGTGGCCATGTTGGCGGTCATTGCGGTTTTGTTTTTATCAAAAATGTTGTTTCCCGCGGCGGATATAAAAACACCCGCCACCCGCGAAGCCGCGGTTATTGCCGCCGAAGATAAAGCCGCCGCCGCACCGGCCCCCACCTTTACCGTATCGTCAACCGATGCGGCGGATGCGGTCGCGCCCCAGCCGGCACAGCCCGTTACAATACGATCCAATCTGTTGTCGGGATCTTTGACCACAAAGGGCGGGCGCATTGACAATTTGTCGTTGACCGCCTATCGTCAAGACAACACGCCCGATTCGCCGTTTGTTCAGTTGTTGGATGCACGGTATCAGGTGGGCTGGCAATGGACCAGCACCGATGTCATGATGCCCGATTCATCCACTGTGTGGCAGGTTCAGGGTGACGAATTGACCCCCTTTACCCCCGTTCAATTAACGTGGCAAAGCCCGCAAGTTAAAATCACCCGCACCCTGTCGGTGGATGAGGGGTATTTAGTAACCGTTCAAGACACCGTCACCAATTTGACCGGGCACCCGATTCGGGTGGCGTTATCCGGTCGGTTGGACCGTGAATTAGACCACATGCCCGTCCCTTCAACGGTGCACGAGGGCTTTTTGGGCTATTTGAACGGTAAGTTGGTGGAGGAAACATACGAAGCCGTTCGGGACGATTCGTTTTCATCAAAAACGCACGGCGGATGGATGGGCATGACCGATAAGTATTGGCAAAGCGTTTTTATTTTTGATGCTGCCGATACGCCACGGGTTGATTTTTCGGCCAATGGACAAACATTTTCGGCCGCGTTTCAAATGCCGGCCGAAACCATTCCGGCGGGCGGCAGTGTGCAAAAAACCGCCCGTTTGTTTGCCGGCGCCAAAGACATGGATATGATTGACGGGTATGAAAAAAGCCTGAACATCCCGCGGTTTGATTTAAGCATTGATTTCGGTTGGTTTTACTTTTTGACGCGGCCGTTTATGATGTTTTTAAATTGGCTGTATGCCATGGTGGGCAACATGGGAATTGCCATTTTGATTTTTGCGACTTTGTTGCGCATTGCCCTGTTACCGATTGCAACCAAATCGTATGAAAGCATGGCCAAAATGCGCAAAATTCAACCCAAAATCAAAGCCCTGCAAGACCGGTTTAAAGACGATCGCATGCGGTTGCAGCAAGAGATGATGAACCTTTATAAGCGTGATAAGGTTAATCCGGCGTCGGGATGTTTGCCGATATTGATTCAAATTCCGGTCTTTTTTGCATTGTATAAGGTGTTGTCTGTATCCCTTCACATGCGGCAGGCGCCCTTTTTCGGGTGGATTCAGGATTTGTCTTTGCCCGATCCGGCGTCGGTATTTACGGCGTTCGGGTATGTGCCGTGGCCGATTCCGTCCTTTTTGGATATCGGTATATGGCCGGTGTTGATGGGATTAACCATGTGGATTCAGCAAAAGTTAAACCCCGCACCGACGGATGCAACACAAGCGACGCTGTTTAAAGTCATGCCGGTGTTGTTCACGTTTATGTTGGGTAACTTTGCCGCCGGATTGGTCATTTATTGGACATGGAGCAATATTTTATCCATTTTACAACAAAAATATATCATGAAGAAAGTGGGGGTATAAGATGTCAGAGGAACAAAACATTCCATTTATTGAAGCGGGCAAAGAGCTGTTCAAAACACCGGCCGTGTTTGAACGCGGGGTGACGACGGTGGAACAACTGCCAACGGATAATTTGTTGGAGTTTGCCTTTGCCGGCCGGTCAAACGTGGGCAAGTCCAGTTTAATCAATGCCTTGACCGGGGTCAGCGGCTTGGCACGAGCCTCGAACACACCCGGTCGGACCCAGGAGTTAAACTTTTTTAAATTGGGCAACACATGTCATATTGTGGATTTGCCGGGATACGGTTATGCCGCTGCCCCCGAAAAAGCGGTGCAAGCGTGGACGCAGTTGATTCATGCCTATTTGCGCGGGCGGGTGCAATTACGGCGCGTGTTTTTGTTGATTGATGCGCGTCACGGCGTTATGAAAAACGACCAAAACATTATGCGCATGTTGGATAAAGCCGCCGTGACCTATCAAATTGTTTTGACCAAGACCGATAAAGTGCCGGCCGTTTTGCTGCCAAGTAAGGTGCGGTCGGCGCATACGGCAGGGCACCGGCATGTAGCGTGTTATCCCCAAGTGTTGGCAACCAGCGCCCAAAAGAAACAAGGAATTGACCTGTTACGGGCCGAGTTTGCCAAAGCGTTAAGCGGCGTTTAACATGGGGGATTATTGCTTAACCGATACGATTTTTGCCCCCGCGACCGGGGCCGGTGCGGCGGGGGTGGCCATTGTGCGCGTATCGGGTTCTTTGGCCCGAACGGCGGCGGAACAATTGGCGGGCCTTAAAAATCCCGCGGCGCGGTATGCGTATTTTCGCCCGATTCGGGACAAAAACGGGGAATTGATTGACAAGGGCCTTGTCCTTTACTTTGCCGCGCCGGACAGTTTTACGGGCGAAGACGTTGTTGAATTTCAAGTGCACGGCGGGCGCAGCGTGATTCGCGCCGTGTTGGCGGCGTTAGGGGACATAGACGGGTGCCGGCCGGCCGAACGCGGGGAATTTTCGCGGCGGGCCGTTTTAAACGGCAAAATGGATTTGACCGAGGCCGAGGGGTTGTTAGACCTGATTCATGCGGAAACAGACCGTCAACGGGTGCAGGCTGCCGCCCAAATGTCGGGGGCGCTGAAAACACTGTATGACGCGTGGCGCGATTTGTTAAAGCGTCACATGGCGTATTTGGAAGCCTTTATTGATTTTCCCGAAGAAGAAATCCCCGCGTCTGTGTTAAACACCCTGAATGCCGATGTGACCGAATTGGCCCGTCAAATCACCGCGCATTTAAATGATCAACGGCGCGGGCAAACGCTGCGCGACGGGTTTCACATGGCCCTGATCGGGCCGCCGAATGCGGGGAAATCAAGCCTGATAAACGCGTTAAGTCAAAAAGAGGCCGCGATTGTTTCGGAAACGGCCGGCACCACCCGGGATGTGGTTGAGGTGCACTTGGACGTGGATGGCTTCCCCGTGATTTTGGCCGATACCGCCGGGTTACGAGAGCAAGCCGATGCGCTTGAAGCCGAAGGGATTCGCCGTGCGGTGCGGCAGGCCGAAACGGCCGATTTAATTTTAAACGTATCGGATGCCCGCACTTATCCCATCCCCAATCCGTTACCAAACGGCCTGTCGGGCGATAAGGTTATGGTTGTGTGGAACAAAGCGGATTTGGCCGAATCGCCTCCGCCGGATGCGGTCAGTGCCCGCACGGGGGCCGGAATAGACGCCCTGTGGGCACGCCTGTGCGGGGTATTACACGACCGTTTTTGTGACAGTGCCGGTGCAACCGCCCCCGTAACGCGGGAACGGTATCGTGTGGCGTTGGGGGAGGCATTGGCGGCCTTAACCCGTGCGGGGCAGGTTGATGAAATTGAATTAAAAGCCGAAGAGCTGCGCTTGGCCGCCCGGGCAATCGGTCGCATCACGGGGCGGATTGAAACAGACGAAGTGCTGGATGTGATTTTTCGGGATTTTTGCATCGGCAAATAAAGGATAAACAAGGCGATGAACAAGACACAAACAAGGTTTGACGTGATTGTGGTCGGGGGCGGCCATGCGGGGTGTGAGGCTGCCGCGGCCGCCGCGCGCACGGGGGCAAAGACGGCGTTAATAACGCATCATTTACATACGATTGCCGCCATGTCGTGCAATCCCGCCATCGGCGGTTTGGGCAAAGGCACGTTGGTGCGTGAAATTGACGCGCTGGACGGCTTGATGGGGCGGGTGATTGATGAAACGGGTATTCAGTTTCGCATGTTGAATCAATCCAAAGGGCCGGCGGTGCAAGGGCCGCGCGCGCAAGCCGATAAGGAACGCTATCAGGCCTGTATGCGGCATATGTTGGAAAATTACCCGAATCTGACGCTGTTGGAAGGGGAGGTAACGGATTTATTCAATGACGGGGAGCGCGTTACAGGTGTTGGTGTGGGAGATGTATGTTTGACGGCCGCTGCCGTGGTGGTGACGACCGGCACGTTTTTAAACGGTGTGATGCATATCGGACCTGAACAAATCCCCGGCGGGCGTTACGGGGAGGAGGCCGCCGTCGGACTGACCGCTGCTTTACGCCGATTGGGGTTACAGGTCGGGCGCCTGAAAACCGGCACACCGGCGCGGTTGGATAAAAACACAATTAATTTTTCGGTCTGCACGCGTCAAGACGGCGACACACCGCCGCGGCCGTTTTCGTTTTTAAGCGATGCGTTTGCCCCCGAACAAGTGCCGTGTTACATCACACACACAACCCCCGCCACGCACAAAATTATTTTGGATAATTTAAGCCGTGCGCCCCTTTACAGTGGTCAGATTAAATCCATCGGCCCGCGGTATTGTCCCAGTATTGAAGATAAACTGGTGCGCTTCAGCGGCCGGGACAGTCATCACATTTTTTTGGAGCCCGAAACGCGTGCGGGGAACAGTATTTATCCGAACGGGATTTCCACATCTTTGCCAAAAGATGTGCAGGACGCCTTTTTGCGCACGATTCCCGGCCTTGAGAACGTGCGGATTTTGCGCTATGCCTATGCCATTGAATATGATTATGTGGATCCGCGTGCGTTAAAGCCCACTTTAGAAACCAAACAGGTGCGGGGGTTGTATTTGGCCGGTCAAATCAACGGCACCACGGGATACGAGGAAGCGGCCGGCCAAGGTCTGATTGCCGGTGTGAATGCGGCCCTGAACGCAACGGGGCAGGGGCAAGAACTGATTATTGACCGGACCGAAGGGTATTTGGGCGTCATGATTGACGATATCACCACGTTGGGGGTGGATGAGCCCTATCGGCTGTTCACATCGCGGGCGGAATATCGGTTAAGCCTGCGTGCCGATAATGCGGACATGCGCCTAACGCCCAAAGGCATCGCGGTGGGATGTGTCGGCCATAAGCGGCGCGACCGGTTTTTAAAGAAACAGGCTGCTTTCACGGCCGCGATGGCACAGGCGGCCGCATTGACCTTTACGCCGTCCGAGTTAAAACGCCGCGGGTTTAAAAGTGCTTCGAACGGGCAAAAACGGCATGTGTTGGAGCTGTTAACCTGGCCGGATGTTACGTGGGCGGATGTGTGTGCCGTGGCGCCGTTTTTGGCGGATTTATCCCTCGATGTGGCCGAACAGTTGGAAATATCGGGGCGTTACGCCGGCTATTTGGCACGGCAACAAGCGGACATTGACGCCTTTCGCAAGGATGAGGGCCTGAAACTGCCCGATACACTTGATTTTGACAAAATCGGCGGGCTGTCAACGGAAATTGTGGGCCGCTTGAAAAAATTTAAACCCGCAACCATCGGGGCCATGCGCCGGTTGACGGGTGTGACGCCCGCCGCAGTGACCGCCGTCATCGCCGCCCTTAAAAAAGGGAAATAGAAAGGACGCCCGTTGCCGCGGGGAGCGGAATAAGTTATGGCCCGGATGCGCGCATGCGCATTTCTCCTTCTCTTGTCATACCCGCGCAGGCGGGTATCTTTTCCTCTCATGTCATGCCCGACCCCGATCGGGCATCTTTCTCCTCTCCACCGTCACCCTCTAAGCTTGACCCGAGGGTCCAGGGCAATGAGTCCTTATTTTAGCGGGGCGTTAAGGGTAGGGAAAGCGGAATCAGTTTTTTCTGGATGCTCGCTTTCGCAAGCATGACGATTGGGGTTGTGTCAGCGTCCAAGATTCCTCTCCGCCGTCATGCCTTTATTTCGCGTTTTATGGAAAGCAGGCGTTCACAAAGGGCTTTTGTTTGGGTAAGTATCTCTTTCGCGGGGTTTTGGATGTAACGGGTCATTTTTGCCTCCTTTTTTCAAAAAGTAACATTTTTAAAAGGCGTAAAAAAACGAATTAAAATCAACATTTTGTTGATTATTCTTCATTTTAACGCGTTTTTTAAAAAAGCGCAATAAATCAAAAGAAATCTTATATAAATCAAATAGTTGCAGGATGTATATTATATATAACGATTTTTCAAAAGTTATACATAATATACATTATGCGACAATTTATTATAAAAAGAAGAATAAAAAATTATTAAAAAACAAAGTGTAATATAAAAATGTGGATAAGTTGTGTGTAAGTTATGGAACAAAGGGTGTTTTTCACTTTCGGTCCGGCACGTATTTTACCTTGTTATGGTAAGGGGATGTCTCATCGCACAAAAAAAATACCGGACTTAAAAATCAGGATTCATTAAGACACGGATTTTAACCACTGCATTTTTTTAGATGCGCTAATCAATCCCCTAACCTGCTCATCCCGAAAACATCGTTTTTAGGGCTTCTAAACCGTAACTGATACGGTTGTGGGACTTCATCGGCCTGAAAATCGCCTTAAAAAGATGCTAAAATTTCATTTAATATTTTAAAAAATAAAGTTTTTTTTAAAATTTTCATTGTTTTTTGAATAATGAAAATCCACCACCGGCAACGCACCCCGGCGGGCATCCTTGCTTCCCTCCCCTCCCTTGACACCACATCAGGAAGCATCACCGCCCATGAAAGAACCCACCACCCGCAACACCCCTCCGACCGTCCTCCTTGCGCAGGCGAGGATACCCCTCCCCCGTCATGCTTGCGAATGCGAGCATCCAGGAAAACTAATTCCGCTTTTCCTGCCCTTAACGCCCCGCCAAAATAAGGAATTATTGCCCTGGACCCTCGGGTCAAGCTTAGAGGGTGACGACAGAGGGGAACCACCGTTCGCGACAAGTTGTCCCGGACGGCGACACCACCTCCAGCGGTCATCCTTGCGTATGCGAGGATCCAGGCAGCATGAATGCCGCTTTTAGAGACCTTTGACATCCCGCCAAAAATAAGGATTCTTTGTCCTGGATCCTCGGGCCAAGCCCAAGGATGACATGGAATGGGTTGTCCGCTATCGCGGAAAACGGACTCTTTGCTCTGGATACCCGATCGGGGTCGGGCATGACGGGAGGGGGAGGATGTCCTCCTTGCGCATGCGAGCATCCAGGCAGCATTGATACCGCTTTTATTGACATTGACACCTCGCTAAAATAAGGATTCTTTGTCCTGGATCCTCGGGCCAAGCCCAAGGATGACGACAGAGGGGAACCACCGTTCGCGACAAGTTGTCCCGGACGGCGACACCACCTCCGGCGGTCATCCTTGCGTATGCGAGGATCCAGGCAACACTGATACCGCTTTTATAGGGGCGTTGACACTTCGCCAAAATACGGTATTGCTATCCTGGATGCCCGATCGGGGTCGGGCATGACGAGAGAGGGGAAATGTCATCAACCCAGATAATAAAAAAAATAAGTGTAAGTATTATTTATTTTATAAGTGATTGAAAGTATTT
>CALXVS010000017.1 GCA_944392145.1 uncultured Alphaproteobacteria bacterium
ATGAGGATACATCTTATGAAGAAACAACGACAGAAGAGGAAACGACAACTGGCGAAGAAACCACGACGGGAGAGGAAAGATGCGTTCCTCCTCAAGTATATCATGCCGGTGAAGAGAAATGTGTAACGCCGTGCGAAACGAACAGTGATTGTGGTATAGATAGTGGGAAATATTGCGAGTTGGATTTTAATATCGGTGGATTTGAAAGTTCCTGCACGGAAGCGCCGACCTATGGCACGTGTGTGAGTACGGGAAATCCGACACCGATAGAGGTAAGGACAGTAGCAGGAAGTGTGGTTGGAAAGTATGTTAAAGGTGCCACGATGAACTGGTGGAGTGCACAGAACTATTGTGAGGCGATTGGGGGCAGTATGGCTACGGTTGCTGATTTTGGTTGTGGCTATGATTATGTTGGGGAGCATAAAACAGGGTATTGCAATACGGATGAGACAACCTCCAAAAATGGGACACGCTCCACAAATATGGTGGCGTTTCAAATGTCCGGTTTGACAAAGACAATTTATTGGACAAGCGATTCGTATAATGCGTGTAGCGCTTACGGCGTCCTTCTGAGCTTTGGTGAGGTGTACTACTACAGTCGCAACGGCGGCATCTACGCTTTGTGCCGCGTCAGAGATTAAGGGACGGCGTGGCGGTGTGCCAATCAAAATGCGCGTGCTCTTATCGGACGGGGCGTGTTCGGATATTGTTTTGAACGCTTGTGTTTTTCCCGGGATCGGGGGACGCGTTTTTTCCTTGTCGGAAGGATAAAAATCGCATATAATAAAGTGTGTTTTTTTTAGGAAAGGACAGGCTATGCGTTTTTTGATCGGGATGTTGGGGTGCGGGATATATCTGATTATGGGCGGTATAAATCATGCCACGGCGCAGGAGATTGTCAACCCGTGTGGGGCGGGGCGATTTATGGATGCCAAAGGGGCGTGTTATGATTGTGTGACGGAGACCGGGGCGCCGGATGTATCGTTTAATGAAACGGCGCAGGCGTTATGCCAAACGTGTGGGAATCGCAGTGTGGTGGGCAATACCTGTCGTTTAAACGAGTGTGAAGCCGGGCGGCATTTGCGGGATAAAACGGGGGCATGCCGCGATTGTTTGGCGAAAGAGGCCTTTTTTGTGGGCAATGACCGCGAAGCGCAGGCATTGTGTCGGGCGTGCGGTAACCGGGAGGTAACACCGGACGGCCAATGCCGACTGACACGCAGTGCTTGTGTGGCCGATAACGGGTTTTATGATGAAGCCAACACGTGTGTTTCATGTGATTATCCGCGCCGTGTGGCATTGGGAAAAAACAAAAGCGCGTTTGACAGTTGCATGGCCTGTGGCAATCGGGAAGTGGCTGTCGGGGGTGTGTGTCAGATAAAAGCCATGGCCTGCCGGCGCGGGCAAAAGTTTGCAGGGCCCAGGGACGCCTGTTATGATTGCAGCACGGATGAAGCCGTAGATATCGGTAAAAACGTTATGTTGCAATACGCGTGCACGGCTTGTCCGAATCGGATTGTAACCCCGACGGGACAGTGCGTGAAAGCGGCGTGCGAAGCGGGGCAGTTTATGGATGAAACCGGCGCATGCCGGGCGTGTGATACGGCAACGGCGGTGCCCGTTGGAACGCAGGCACGCTTGATGCATATGTGTGCGGCCTGTCCCCAAAGGCAGGTGGTTAAGGCACACTGTGTGTTGCGGGAGCCGACCTTGTCCCCGGATGTATCGGGGGCGCTCTTTTTAACGGATGAGGGCATGACGTTTACGGATATGGGGGGTGAAACGCATGCCTGCACCGTGCAAGGCGGGGTGCCCGTCGGGTATGTAACTTCGGCCAAAGAATCGTGCCAAAGATGCATGAATCGGTTTGTATCAACAACCAATTTGTGTTTGCCGACCTCTTGTGAGGCCGGATTCTTTATGGATGCGATTGGGTTTTGCCACCCCTGTAACACGCCCGAAGGGGTTTTTGTCGGGTGGGGAGAGCACCGGTTAGAACAAATGTGTCTTGCTTGTCACGAAAGACGGGTCAGCAACGGGTATTGCTACCGCGGTTAAATAAACAAGGATGACAATCGTATGACATTTTTTTTGAAAACGTTGCATTTTTTTGAAAAGAATGTTATAAAGCTTACCGACAACTTTATTTCAAAGGAGAAAACATGTTGGATTTTAAGGGAAAAACAGCTTTGATTACCGGCGCAACCGGCGGTATCGGGCGTCAAATTGCCAAAAAAATGCATGCCCAGGGTGCCACGTTGGCGTTAACGGACATCAGCATGGATGCCTTAAAGGCGTTTCAAGCCGAGTTGGGTGAGCGCGTTTTTGTGTATTCGGCCAATTTGACCGATTCGGACAGTTTAAATGCGTTGGTCAAAGCCGTTGAAGCGGATTTGGGCAAAATAGACATTTTGGTCAACAATGCCGGTATTACAAAGGACGGATTGTCCATGCGTATGACCGATGAACAATGGCAAAAAGTGTTAGATATCAATTTAACGGCCGGCTTTAAGTTGGCCCGTGCCGTTATTCCGGGGATGATGAAACGCCGTTACGGGCGCATCATTGGTATGGCGTCGGTTGTCGGTGTGATGGGGAACGCCGGTCAGGCGAACTATTCCGCATCCAAAGCCGGCATGATTGCCATGAGTAAGTGCATGGCTCAGGAATTGGCCAGCCGCGGCATTACATTAAACTGTGTGGCGCCGGGCTTTATTAAGACTGCCATGACGGATGCTTTACCGCAAGAGGCCAAGGACCGTTTGATTAAAACGGTTCCCATGGCACGGTTGGGCACGCCCGAAGACATCGCCAATGCCGTGGTCTTTTTGGCCAGTGACGAAGCGTCCTATATCACGGGGCAAACGCTGCACGTCAACGGCGGAATGGCGATGATTTAAAAAAAAGACTGGACGCGCGAAAAAAAATGTGCTAAAAGCATGTTCGTTTTCGTCGTTTATGACATTAACATTTAATAGAAAAGGAAAAAAATTATGAGTAACATTGCAGAACGCGTCAAAAAAATCGTTGTGGAACACTTGGGTGTTGACGAAGCCAAAGTAACGGACAGCTCAAGTTTTATTGATGATTTGGGTGCCGATTCGTTGGATACGGTGGAATTGGTTATGGCCTTTGAAGAAGAATTCGGTTGTTCCATTCCGGATGATGCGGCCGAAAAAATCCGCACGGTCAAAGACGCGATTGACTTTATTGAAAAGCAAGTCTAAATCGGATGTTTTGAATAAAAATCGGACGCCCATGAAAAAAACATGTTTCGGGCGTCCGTTTTTTTCCGAAACGGTTTGTTGGGTTTATTATAAAGGAAATTTTTTATGACAAGACGAGTTGTTGTAACGGGAATGGGATTGCTGACGCCGTTGGGGCGGGGCATCAAAACAAATTGGGATGCGCTGATTGCAGGTAAGTCCGGTATTTCAAACATCAAAACGTTTGATACCGCAAATTTTACGGCTAAAGTTGCCGGTCATGTTCCTTTCGGGGACGGTGACGGACAGTTTCAGCCGGATTCCGTTCTTTCCCCCAAAGAACAACGTCATGTGGATCCGTTTATTGTATATGGATTGGCCGCCGCGACCGATGCTGTGGCCGATTCGGGATATGTTCCGCAAACCGAGGAAGAACAACAACGCGCCGGGGTCTTAATCGGATCGGGTATCGGCGGGTTACAGGCGATTGAAGCCGGGTCTATCCTTGTTAAAGAACAAGGGCCGCGCCGGTTGTCGCCGTTTTTTATTCCGTCGGCACTGATTAACCTGATTTCGGGGCATGTATCTATCAAATACGGGTTTCAAGGGCCAAACCATGCGGTTGTGACGGCCTGTGCCACCGGAACACACGCCATTGGTGATGCGGCACGGATTATTAAAAATAATGAAGCCGATGTAATGATTGCCGGCGGGGCGGAAGCGGCCATTTGCCCGATCGGCATTGCCGGTTTTGCTCAGGCCAAAGCCTTGTCAACGCATTATAACGATACGCCCGAAACGGCTTCCCGCCCGTGGGATAAAGGGCGCGACGGTTTCGTTATGGGCGAAGGGTCGGGTGTTGTTGTGTTGGAAGAATACGAACACGCCAAAAAGCGCGGTGCCAAAATTTACGGTGAATTGGTCGGATATGCCATGACCGGTGATGCACACCACATTACAGCGCCGGGCGGTAGCGGGGGCTTGCGCGCGATGCAGGGAGCCTTAAAAGCCGCCGGGTTAAATCCGGAAGAAGTGGATTATATTAACGCACACGGCACATCAACCCCGTTGGGTGATATGGTGGAATTTAATGCCGTGCGTTCCGTTTTTGGGAACAACCCTCATGTGTCCATGTCATCAACCAAGTCCAGCATCGGGCATTTGTTGGGGGCCGCCGGTGCGGTAGAGGCAATTTACAGTCTGTTGGCTATCAATAACGGGATTGTGCCGCCGACATTGAATTTGAATGAGCCGGAGGAAGCAACCGCCGGATTTGATTTGGTGCCGTTAAAGGCAAAAGAAAAGAAGGTGACGGTTGCCCTGTCCAACTCGTTCGGGTTTGGCGGAACGAACGGCACGCTGATTTTCAAGAAAGCGTAACGGTTGAGTTGTCTTAAAAGTCGCCCCAAAGGAAACAGAAATGTTTTTTTTGAGGCGGCTTTTGTTTTCATTTAGGTTATTCGGGCGGAGAAAGGGTTCATGCGGCGCGGCATATTCATTTATTTTTTGATTATATTCATGAGCGTTTCGTTCATCGGGGGCAGTGTTTTTACAACCTATACCCAGTTTGTTGAAGAAGGGCCGCTTGAAACACGGCGCGAGGTGGTTATTCCCGCCGGTGCGTCGTTAAAGGCGGTCGCGCGGTTGCTGCATAAAGAGGGGGTGATTGCCAGTCCGTCGGTGTTTGAATTGGGGGTTCGGGCCAGCGGTAACGCAGCCGATATCAAAGCCGGGGAATATTCCATTCCTCCGCGGGCCAGTTCAAAAATGGTGATGATGATTTTAATCAGCGGTCAAACCTATATTCGTCGTCTTGTCGTGCCCGAGGGATTAACATCCACCCAAATCGTGGCGTTATTGGACAATGCCAAAGGATTGGTCGGAACGGTGGAACACACCCCGCGTAACGGTACGCTTTTGCCCGATACGTATCATTATTCCTATGGTGATACGAAAGAGGGGATGATTGTGCGCATGAAAAACGCTATGAACCGAACCATTAACGAGTTGTGGGAAAAACGCGCCGACGGGTTGCCGTTTGAAACCCCGCGGGAAGCCATTGTAATGGCCTCTATTGTGGAAAAAGAAACCTCCCGTGCCGCTGAACGGCCGCATATTGCATCTGTCTTTATGAACAGATTGGCCAAAAACATGCGGTTACAATCGGACCCGACCGTTATTTATGCCATTACAGACGGCCGATTGGATTTAAAGCGTCCCGTTTTATATGCGGATTTAAAAGTGCAGCATCCGTATAATACCTATGTCATTTACGGGTTGCCCGACGGGCCGATCGCCAACCCCGGGCGGGAGGCCATTGCGGCGGTTTTAAATCCCTTACAAACGAATGATTTATATTTTGTGGCCAACGGGCGGGGCGGGCATGTGTTTGCCCCGACATATGAAGAACATTTAAAAAACGTTCAAAAATTCCGGCAAATGCGCCGCGCCAAAAAAGCGCGTGCGCAAAAAAGCGTTTTGAAAAAAACGGCGCCGACCGCGACAGCGGCCGGTGGTGCGGTGGACAAGGCCGCGCAGCCGGCGGTGCAACCGGGCCAAAAGGCGACACCGACTGGGGCGGCATCCTTATCCAAAGCGTCTGAAACAGCGGCCGAATCGGTTCCGGCGGCGGTTAAAGAGGCGCCGAAACCCGTTGCTGATGCACCGGAGCGCACCCTGCGTGCGACCGTACGAACAAAGGACGCCGCCGCAAAATAAGATCTTTTTCAAAAAGGGTGTTTTTTCCCTTTACTTTTTGAAAAAAAACGGGTAAAAGGGAACATACTTTCAAAAAGGGATGAAAATGGATTTTAAACTTTCCGTCGTTGTGCCGGCCTATAATGAGCAGGAAAACCTGCCGGTTTTGGTTGAAAAATTGGTGGATGTTTTGCGGCAGGCCGATATTCAATCCTATGAAATTATTTTGGTTGATGACGGGTCAACGGATGAAACGTTAGCGGTTATGAAAGTGTTGCATGACCGGTTTGCGGCCTGTCATTACATTGAACTGTCGCGCAATTTCGGGCATCAATATGCCCTGAAAGCCGGATTGGATGCCGCAACGGGGGACGCCGTGATATCCATGGATGCCGATTTGCAGCATCCGGTTGAATTGATTCCCGACTTGATTCGTCATTGGCAGGCGGGGCATGACATTGTTTATACAATTCGGCGCGATTCCAAAAAAGAAACGCTTTTTAAACGATTGACCAGTCGCCTGTATTATAAAATTTTCGGCGCGTTCAGCGGATTGAACCTGCCCGCGGGCAGTGCGGATTTTCGCTTGATGAGCCGGGCTGCGGCAGATGTGTTAAAGCAAATGCCCGAACGGGTGTTGTTTTTGCGCGGCCTTGTCTTTTGGATGGGATTTAAACAACAAGCCGTTGTTTATGATCCCGCCCCGCGGTTTAAAGGACAATCCCACTATAATTTAAAACGCATGGTTCAGTTGGCCATTGCCGGTGTGACGGCGTTCAGTGTCAAGCCGCTGCGTTTGGCGGTGTATGTCGGCCTGATTACGGCGGCGTTGGGGGTGCTGTTCACGGGATATGTTTTGTATATGCGCTTGGTTGCGGGAACGGTCATATCGGGGTGGGCCTCGGTCATGAGCGTTATTTTAATTTTGGGGGGATGTCAATTATTTGTTATGGGATTGATCGGCGAATATGTCGGTTTGACGTTTATGGAGGCCAAAAAACGGCCCTCTTATATTGTTCGCTATTCATCTTTGGCGCAACGGAAAAAATCATAAAAGAGGAAACACATGATTTTACATAAAAACTTTTTTAAAAACAATTGGGACATGATGGCCAGCATTGGTGTGACGCTGATTGCTTTTTTCTATTTGTTTGGGTTTGCGGTGCTGGATTTGCATAATATTGCCCTGGTGACCAAGGGCGGCGATTTTACCGTATCGTATTTAGGCAGTGTGTTTTATCGGATGGATGAATGGCGGTGGCCGATTTTTACGCATATGAATTTGGCGTATCCGTATGGCATATCGGTGCACGGCACGGACGGCAGCCCGCTGTTATCCGTTATTTTTAAAGCGTTTCACACCTTTTTCGGCATGGATGCCGATGTGCAGTTTGTCGGGTGGTGGACGTTGATATGCTATGTGTTGCAGGCCGTTGTATCCGTGCTGATTTTCCGGCATGCGTTTCAAAACAAGTTTTGTGTTTTTATCGGTTCTTTGTTTTTTGTATCGGCACCGATTATGATGATGCGCGTGTTTGTGCATATTAACTTGATGCCGCATTTTATTTTATTGTTTGCCATTTTAATGTGTTTAAGAAACAAATTGGGGTTGGCCGAATGGATTTGGATGGGCGTTTTAATGACGTTGGGCATTTTAACGTGTCCGTATTTTTTGCCAATGATTTCGGGCTTTTTTGCCGTTTTGATGATTCAAAAGGTGTGGGTTGAAAAAACGGTGTCATGGGTTTCTTTAATCAAAGGTATTGCGTTTTTAACGGCGGTATTTTTCTTTTGGTGGTATATGCTGGGCATGGCCAGCACCGAACAAAATTTGGCCAGCGGCGGTTGGCGGACGTTGGGGTTGAACCTGACGGCGTTGTTTAACCCGATTTGGAGTAAGTCTCAGGTCTTTAATACCTTAACCCCCAAAGCCGATTTTGATGCGGATAATTATTTCGGATTCGGGTTGTTATTGTTATTGGTGGCGTTGTTTGCCGACGTAAAAGATTTGTTCCGCCGCGACAATTTGAAAAAACACGCGGCGTTGGCATTGTTGCTGGTGGGATTTGTGTTGTTTGCTTTAACCCCGCAAATCAAAGCCGGTACCGTTATTATTTTGGATTATAAACCCGGCGATACAATCAACTGGTTGGGATCCGTGTTCCGGTATTCGGGGCGGTTCTTTTGGCCGGTGTGGTATTTGTTGGCGTATTTCCTGATTAAAACGGTGGTGCAAAAGTTCCCGAAAAAGGCAGTGTTTATTCTGCCGGCGTTGTTGTTTGTTCAAATTTGGGATTTATCGCCGACATTTCAGGCAAAAAGCAGTTTTTCGCTTTCCTCGTACCCGCAACCGGAAAAATTGGTCTCCAAAGAATGGGATCGGTTGGATAAAAAGTATGACAACATCTTTATTTTCGCCCACAACAACGGTTATCGCGATATGTGGCGCTGGGCGTTAAAGCATGGCAAAAATGTTAATTACGGCTTTTTGAATCGCCCCAGTCGCAAGGTGACCAATTTGGTCAATGCGGTGCGTGAGGAGATTTTATCGGGCTATGTGTCCAGTGCGGATTATTTTTACGTCATTGATTCAGATTTGAAAAAGCGAATTGATGAAGCCGCCAAAGTCAACCCGGCCGTGGCCGAACTTAAAAAACGGATTCAAAAAATTGATACGTATGAGATTTTGGAATACCAAACGGACTTGCATCAAAATTACCTGACCGCACAGGAGGCGGCCAAGGGGAACAAAATTCCCGTAACGCACCGGTATTGGCGGGATGATTTGATTCAAACGGGGCCCTATCGGTTGTATCGTCCGCTTGAGAAAAATGACCGTGATTATGCCACCATGGTGCGGTATGATGACAAAATGTTGATTTTAAAATGGGATCGGTATGGGACCGAGGAGTTTGAGAAAAAATCCGACGGCCGGTATCATCAAATTGTGAAAGAAGAGAAAGAGGGGAATAAATAATCTTTTTTCTTTCATGAAAAAAAAGGCGTCGTTTTTTTGCGGCGTCTTTTTTGTATCGGCAAGGGCCGAATCAGCAAAAAAAAGCTTGCATTTTGTTTTAAAACGTGTATAATAACACCGCGTTTTAAAAAAACGCCCTTGCCCCTTGTTAAACGGGGCTATGTCTTTAGGCGACGCTTTGATGGTTCATGCGGCGCATAAACCAAAGACGAGAAAATCCAAAAGGAGAGAAAAATGCCTTTTTATGAAAATGTATTTGTGACGCGTCAAGACGTAACACCCGCCAAAGTGGCCGAATTGACCGACAAATTTGTTGCCGTGATTGAAGCCGATGGCGGCAAAGTTACCAAACGGGAAGAATGGGGATTGCGCCCGTTGGCCTATGAAATTCAAAAAAACCGTAAGGGATATTATGTGTTGATGAACATTGATGCCCCCGGTAAAGCCATTATTGAAATGGAGAGAAAAATGCGCTTGGATGAAAATCTGTTGCGTTATTTGACCGTGAAGGTTGAAGAATTGGAAGACGGTCCGTCCGTTATGATGGAACCCAAATCCCGCCGCAGTAAATCCGAAACATCTTTTGAAGCAGAAGGAGATATGTAATGGCTGAAATCAAAGGGTCTTTTTTACGTCATAAAAAAATGTGCCAGTTTTGTGTGGACGATGTGAAAGATATTGATTATAAAGATATCAAAAAACTGTCTCGCTTTATCACCGAACGCGGTAAAATTGTTCCGGCTCGTGTGTCGGCAACTTGTGCCAAGCATCAACGTGCTTTATCCCAAGCGATTAAGCGTGCCCGTTATTTAGCTTTGCTGCCGTATGTCAGCAACGATCAATAAGGGAGGTTTCACATGGAAATTATTTTATTGGAACGCATTGAACGCCTGGGGCAAATGGGCGATGTTGTCACGGTGAAAAACGGGTATGCGCACAATTATTTGTTACCGCAAAAAAAAGCGTTGCGCAAAACCAAAGAAAACATGGCGTATTTTGAATCAAAACGCAAAGAGTTTGAAGCGCGGAACTTAAAACTGAAATCCGAAGCCGAAGCCATGGCCGAAAAGTTAAACGGATTGTCGGTTGTGATCGTGCGTCAGGCCGCCGAAACGGGTCAATTATACGGGTCCGTGACCATGCGCGACATTTGCGATGCCATTAATGAAGCGGGCTTTAAAATTGAACGGCGTCAGGTCGTTTTAAACCAACCGTTTAAAAACATGGGTGTGTTTGACATTACGGTGTCATTGCATCCGGATGTCAGTCAGACGATTCGCTTAACCATCGCGCGTTCGGCCGATGAAGCGAAACGGATGGAAAAGAAAGCGGCGGTTGCCGCTGAACCGGCTCCGGTTGCAGAACCGGCCGCTGCGGAAACACCCGCCGAATAACGCATCTGTTTTCATTATTTGAAGTAAGGCTTTTCCCGTAACAGGGGAGAGCCTTTCTTTTTTTGTTTTGTTTTTCGGCATTCAATTAGTTTTTTTAAAGGAATGCCTTGACATTTTGTGTTGAATTACACACCTATTAGTTGTTATCAGGTCCCGACGGGGGACAATTTTTGTTCCGGTATACAGAAAAAAGGAGGGCGTTATGACGGACAAGGTGGACATGAATACAGATACAAATAAACTGACCGGCGAGGAAAAACAACTGTTAAAACGTGAGATTAAAGAAGCATGGTCAGAGTTTCCAAAAGAAATGCGCGCGTTTATTGTTTCGGCGAAAAAGGAAAAATTAAAAGGCCTGTATATGATTCAGGATTGGGCCAAAAAAAACGGGCATGAAACGATTTTAGATTTAATTACCCGTAAAATTGGACATCAGGAAGATAAAATCGCCCGGATGGAATCTGATTTGGATGCAACACAAAAGTAAAGGAGATTATGATGATATTGGCACACAAACCCTATCGTAAACAAGATTATGCCGTCGGTGACGGTGTGTTTTTATCGCAGCGTCAGGTTAATGTGTTGGAACAGTTAAACCAGGGCTTATCCAACAAGCAAATTGCCCATAATTTGGGGGTTGCCGAACCGACGATTAAAATGCATGTCAGTGCGTTATTGCGGGCATTCGGGGTTCAAAATCGGGTGCAGGTTTTATTACGCGCTAAAGATATGGGCTTTGTTTAAACCCTTAAACAAACCGAAAAAAGGGGGAAAAAGGGACGGGAAACCGTCCTTTTTTTTATGACAAGCGTCATCTGTTTTTCCTGGATGCTCGCGTTCGCAAGGATGACGATTGGGGTTGTGTCACTGTTCGTGACACCCCCACGATGTCACCCTTGGGCTTGACCCGAGGGTCCAGGGCAAAGATTCCTTATTATGCACAGAGCTTTGAGCTGTAAAGACGACATACAGTCTTTTTTTAGAGGAGGTTCACAGGTTTTTTATTGGATTAAAGGTTTGGGAATAACTGCTCACACCGGAAACAATGCAAAACATGAACGGTGTTTTCTTGAACAACATATAGAATCCGGAAAACCTTTTTAAAAATCAATTGGCGCACTTTCACTCCTTGAATACTTAAAATAACCGTGTGACGATGTGGAAACAAGCGAAGGCTCTCCATTTCCAGAATCAGGTCATCCAAAATCTTTTCAGCCAAATAGGGTACTTCGCCAACCAGATAATCAAATATGTTTTGTAAATCACAGTAAGCCGGTTCTTCAATAATCACATCAAATGGCGGCATCTTATCCCTGCTGTTTTACACTGTTTTGAATATTTTGTCGTAACGCATCAAAAACTTTTTGTGCGGGAATTCCTTTATTGTGGCGCATACTTTTAAGTCCGGCTTCAATACCGCGCATCATAACTCCTCTTTGCGCATTTTCGCTCATTTCCTGATATTGGCCGGCATCTAACACAACAACAGAAGCCGCGCCGTTTACAGTCAATACGGCCGGTGTTTTCCTTTCTTTGACACGTTTAAGAACGTCGGATGTCTTTCGTTTAAAATCTGTTAACGACAAAATGTCGTTTTTAACGTCAATCATTTTATGCCTCTATCACTTAATTAAATATTTAATTAGATGATAATCTTAAAAGATAAATCTGTCAACAGGTTTTTATGAATTTGCGGTTGGGATTTTTTTTATGGGAAAAGAAAACATGACAATATGAATATATGGTTTAATTACTGCTGCGGTATCAGTTTTCCTGGATGCTCGCATACGCAAGCATGACGGTTGGGGGTGGCGTCGCGGGTGGTGGGTTCTTTCGCGGGCGGGGGGTATTCCTCGTCCCTAAAAAGCGGAATCAGTTTTCCTGGATGCTCGCGTTCGCAAGCATGACGGTCGGGGTTGTGTCACTGTTCGTGACACCCCCACGATGTCACCCTTGGGCTTGACCCGAGGGTCCAGGGCAAAGATTCCTTGTTTTGGCGGGATGTCAAGAGGTAGGGAAAGCGGTATCAGTTTTCCTGGATGCTCGCATACGCAAGCATGACGGGGAGGGGGAGGCAAGCATGACGGCCGGAGAGGGGGCAAGCATGACGGCCGGAGAGGGGGCAAGGATGACGGCCGGAGGGGGCGTTACCGGCGGTGGATTTTTCACCGATGAGGACAACATCCCCTCTGTCATACCCGCCCGATTCAAGTGTTTGGGATAATGCGACCTTATTGGCACAGCGGATAACTTGTTGCGGTTTTACTTTTGGCCGCGATGTATCCGGATGAGGGGAGGGCAACATACGCATACGAGCCCGAACCGCTGAACGTTGTTCCGGTCCAATATTCACCCGAATGCAAGTCTGATTCCATAAAGGCTTGCATAGCTTGTGAGCGTGTGCGGCCGGAAGATATATCGGTATAAATCGTGTTCCCGTCCGTATCAACATAAGGGGCGTTGCAGTATCCTCGTCCGACCATTTCACCGGCAAAATCATAGGCGCAGTCAAATTCGCTTAAGCCAACCGGATTTGCTCTGGCCGCATCACAAAAGTTTTGCATGCCGGCATACGTCATGGCGGTGTATTTTGTTAAATAAGTTGTTCCATTGACATGAGCGGTTATTGCATCCACCGGTTCACACGTTCCGGTGGATCCGTTTTCATACACATTACAGTAATAGGTGCTGGTGAAATCTTGCCCTTTGCAATCATCATTACTGGAGCATTCTGTTGTTTTTTCATTCAGACAGACATTTCCCTCCACCCGCCGGCCGCAGGCACGACAGGCGGCTTTTTCGGAGGATGAAATGGTCACATCTCCCACATAATCGCATGGATAACAAATGCCGTCAGCACTCCAAAATCCGAAACAAGCGGTTGTTTCATAAGCGGTTGTTTCGTAAACGGTATTTGTTGTTTCAAGGCTTGTTTCATAAACGGTGGTTTGAAGGCCGGTTGTTTCATAGACATCTGTTTCTGTGTCGTCATTGTCCCGGCATCGGCCGCGGTCGCACCATTGTGTGTCATTATCGCATTTATAGGCACACGTTGTATCATCAACACAGCCATAGCAATTTTCATAATCACACTGTTCGTCTTTATAACAGGCGACACATATATTGTTTTCAGCGTAGGCAAATTGTTTGCAATAGGGTTTATCGCTTGATGTGCAATCACTGTCTTGTTGACAAGCGGGCAGTTCACAACTGCCGCTACGGCATACTTCTCCGGAGGCACATTGATAAACACAGCTTTGATCTTTGCAGGCATAACAATTTATTTCATCACAATGTATGTCATCGGTGCACGCGACACATTTATTATAAAACGAATCGCCGGGCACCACTTCATAGCAATAGGGTAACTTGGCGTTCCGTAACAAACATTCCGAATCGCTTTGACACGCTGCCAGTGTGCAAGAACCGTTTGAACACACTTGTCCCGGCTCGCATTTATAAACACAGCTGCCATTCACACAGTGAAGGCACGCATTTTCATCACAATGTGTGTTTCGCAAACATTCAACACAGGTATTTTGAGCAGGGTCGTTGTTTATATTGCAAAACTTGGCGGTGCTGTTGCCGCTGCAATCCGCATGTGTGGTGCATATGGGCGTGCGGCATGTAGCGCCAATGCAAATTTCATCACCGCTGCATCCGTAAACGCAGACACCGTCATCACAAATTTCACAGTTGGCGGTATCACAATCCGCCGAAAGAGAGCAAGGAACATCTTCGCTGGGGGAATAGGGGCCCTCTTGGGTGCCGTAATCCGAACCGTCTTCGGGCCCAAAGACAACGGTGCAGGTACTGCTGCTGTCATCACACGTGTCCGACACATATCTTGCCGTGCGCCATGATTTTTCCTGCAACTTATTGGCAATGGTTATCGGAACATTTTGATATTTAATCAGGAATGTTTGTCCGCTGTCGGCCGAATGAACGGTGATGGCCCCACCAAACACGTTTTGCAGTTTATTTTCCCCGACGCAGATGTTTGCAACCATTTCATTGTCACACACGGCGCGTTCGTTTAAATCGGAATAATCCCGTGCCCAAGAATAGGTATCAATGATGCCTTGGATCAGGGTTTCTACCTCGGTATAAATCTGATTTTCCCGAAACAAGCGGTTGGCAATGTCTGTGGCCTTAAAACCGCCGATGGTTAATACACCGACAATTACGATAACGGCCAACATTTCCAACATGGTGCGCCCCGATTCAAGGGCAAAAAAGAAAGAGCGAATAAAGCGCATGTATAATAACTCCCGTTTTTTTAAGATTTTTTAAAATTTTAAAACGAAATGGTCGTTAAATCAAGCAAAAAACAAGCGCATGAGTATTTTTTTAATCCGTTACGGCAGTGGCTAAATCAAGGATTTGTAATTGAATCTTTGTTTTGCCGTGCCATGAATCTTGCTTTAAATAGCCCGCCACATGAAACCATTCGTTTTTGTGTGTCAACAGACGAATACCCAATTCGGTATCGGCCGCCCGGAACGCAATCGCTTGCAAATTGCCGCCGCCGCGCCCCGTTAAGGTGCAGGCAATATGCCCGTTTTTTAATAATATTGCCCGATTGACCAATACATTTTTAAGGGCAAAGACCGGTTCGGGGTTCGCCTCACCGAACGGAGCCAATAAGGCCAATTCGTCGGTCAGCGCCGGTGTTGCCCCGCGGATGTCCAACACGGCGTCAATATCCAAAATACGCAGGGCGTCGGGCCGGCTGTCGGGGGTGATGACTTGCCGTAAATAGGCGATAAAATCATCCACTTTGTCGGCCTTTAACGAAAAACCCGCCGCGCGCGGATGTCCGCCGCCGCGTGTTAAAATTCCTTTTGTTAACGCGTTCATGACAATGGACCCCAAATCCACCCCGTCAATGGAGCGTGAGGACCCCTTAACATCGTCCCCTTCAATACTTAAGGCAAACGTGGGCAGGTTGTATTTATCCTTTAACCGGCCGGCGACAATACCCACCACGCCTTGATGCCAGTTGTGCCCTTTCACCACAATAAACGGATCGGCCAACGGGGTTGATTCCACTTGTTCCAGGGCTTCCAAAAAAACGGCGCTTTCAATGTCACGGCGACGCAGGTTCAATTCTTCCAACTCACCGGCCAAAATGCCGGCTTTGATTGTGTCATGGCAAGAAAGAAGCTGCATGCCGATGTCCGATTTTCCCACACGGCCACAGGCGTTAATACGCGGACCAAACACAAACCCCAAGTGATAGGCGGTCGGCGGAGTGTTTAAGTTAACCTGAACCGCCAGGGCATTTAACCCCGTGTTTTTTCGTTTATGCATTTGTTTCAGGCCGCTTTTCACAAACAACCGGTTGACACCGCTTAACCGCACAACGTCACACACGGTGCCGAACGCCACCAAATCTAAATAGGAGATCAGGTCGGGTTCCGGCCGATTTTTATAAAAACCCGATTCGCGCAGCACGCGGTTCAGGGCGACCGTGAATAAAAACACGACGCCCACGGCGGCCATATAGCGGCACGGATGATCTTTGGGCTCATCCAATCGTTTGGGGTTAACAATGGCATAGGCATCGGGCAGGTCAAATTCCGTATCGTGGTGATCCAAAATAATCACATCCAACCCCAATCGTGTGCCGGCGGCAATCGGTTCAAATGCCGTGGTGCCGCAATCCAATGTCGCTACCACACGGCAGCCGGCGGCATAAAAGGTTTCCATTTTTTTGGCGTTGGGACCGTATCCGTCATCACGGTCGGGAATAAACGTGTGCACGGTGACGCCGACGTTTTCCAAAAACAATTTTAAAAGGGCGGTAGAGGTTGCCCCGTCTACATCATAATCCCCCATCAGGCCGATCGGTTCGCCGGCCAAAACGGCGGCAGCCATGCGGCGGGCAGCTTTTTCCATATCTTTTAATGAAAACGGATGGGGTAAATGTTCTTTTAATGTCGGGTGCAAAAAGGCGTCCAACGTATCGGGCACAATCCCCCGCGTGGCCAACAGGCGCGCCGCCGTTTCCGAAACCCCTTGTTGTGCCAAAGCGGCGACACACCGGTCGTCTGCTTGCCTTAATTCCCATAAACGATCCGACACGGACCGTGTTACTCCCAAAACCGGCATCCTGATACCTTTAAAAACGTGTTCTTATTCTGAACCAGTTTAACGGGTTTCTTAAAAAAAGGCAAGCAAAAAAATCCCCCTCAGAAAGGATGGATGCAAAAAATGTTTTTATGGTGGTGAAAAAGGCTTGCAATTCCCGATTTTCTTTTTTATACTTAAAAAAAACGAACCATGGGGGAACCGGATGCAAAAGGTTTTGTTTGTTGCCAGCGAAATGACGCCGTTTATTAAAACCGGCGGATTGGGGGATGTCGTCGGGGCATTGCCAAAGGCGTTGGCCGCCGGGGGCGTGGATGTGCGGGTGGTGATACCGCTTTATTCTTTCATCGATTACAATCGGTTCGGGTTAAAGCCCGCGATGCAGGGCAACTGTGTGGCGATGGGCAATTGCCATGAATTTTTCAGTGTGCACGAATCAACGTTTGTGCCGGGGGTAAAAACATATTTTATTGAATTCAACAAATATTTTGCCCGCAACGGCGTGTATAATGATCGGCAGACACGGGCGGATTTTCAAGATAACGCCTATCGGTTCAGTTTTTTGTGCCGCGCGGCGCTTCAAACCGCCAAAGATTTAAACTTTTGTCCCGACGTTGTGCATGTGCACGATTGGCAAACGGCGCTGGTTCCTTATTATTTAAAAACAGATCACGATCCGTTTTTTGCGCGGACGAAAAGTTTATTGACAATTCATAATTTACCGTATCAAGGGCGCTTTACGCAAGATGTGATTCCCTATGCCAAAATTGATCGGCGTGACTTTCATGCCAATGCGTTTGAAGATTACGGGTGCGTGAATTTTTTAAAAGCGGGTTTGCGCTTTGCCGATAAATTAAACACCGTCTCTCCCAATTATGCGCGCGAGATTTTAACGCCCGAATATGGGGCGGGGCTTGATTTTATTTTGCGGGAACGGCAACAGGATTTAAGCGGTATTTTAAACGGTATTGATACCGAAGCGTGGAATCCCACGGCCGACCGCATTATTCCGGCACGTTATTCCGCCGATACGTTTCAAGACGGTAAAAGTGCCAACAAACGGGAACTGGTTAAGCAAACGGGGCTGCACAGCACGGATAAGCCGATTTTTTCCATGGCGGTGCGGTTGGCCGAGCAAAAGGGCATTAAAATGTTGGCCGAATGTATTGAACCGGTGTTAAACACTATGCAGTGCCAGTTTGTCATTATGGGGGAAGGGGACACATGGGCGCAATCGTATTTTGAATCGTTACCACGTAAATATCCGGGGCAAATTTCGGTTCAAATCGGCTTTAATCCCGATATGGAGCATTTGATGGATGCGGGGGGCGATTTTTCACTGGTGCCGTCATTGTATGAACCGTGCGGATTAAAACAAATGGTATCACAGACCTATGGCGCACTGCCGGTGGCGCGTGTTACGGGCGGTTTGGCCGATACGGTTGCCAATTATAACCAATATTACGGTGTTGGAACGGGTTTTACGTTTCGTGAAATATCGGGGCGCGCCCTGTATGAAACAATCGGGTGGGCTAATGCGACCTATTACGACCGCCCCGATCATATCCGTTTTATGAAAAAACAAGCGATGAATCAAAACTATTCATGGAAAAAATCATCGCAGGATTATCAAAAATTATATAAAAAACTGTCAGGAGAATAGCATGCAGAAAATTTCAGTCGCCATTATCGGTTGGGGCAATGTCGGTCGCGGGTGCAAGCGCGCGATTAAAGAATGTTCGGACATGATGCTGGCCGGTGTGGTGCGGCGTCCCGTATCGTTGGGAAAAATAGAACCCGAGTTAGAGGACACCAACGTTGTGGCCGATATTTCCAAGTTGGACCATGTGGATGTGGCCCTGTTATGTATTCCGTCGCGCGAGGTGCCCGAACGCATCAAATTATATCATGGATTGGGAATTGCCACGGTGGATAGTTTTGATGAACACGAACGCTTGGTTGCGTTAAAACGCGAGGCAGATATTTCCGCCAAAGCGCACAAAACCGTTTCGGTTATGGGCGCAGGGTGGGATCCGGGCACCGATTCGGTTGTGCGGGCGCTGATGCGCATTGTGTCTATTTCGGGGCATACCACCACCACGTTTGGCGGGGATAAAGGCGGCCGATCCATGGGGCATACGGCCCTTGTCAAAACGATTCCGGGGGTAAAAAATGCGGTGGCATTAACATTTGCCAATGGGCGTGGTCATCATAAGCGTAAAGTTTATGTGGAATTACTGCCCCAGGCAGATTTGGAGGCCATTACCCAAGCGATTAAAGCCGACCCGTATTTTCGTGCCGACCCGACCGAAGTGTTGGCGGTGAAAGACATTAACAAATTTAACACCTTAAACCACAGTGTGTCCTTGGAACGCACGGGGATGCAAGTGAATCAAAATTATGTTTTGGCCGGTGTTAACCCCGAATTTACGGCCAACGTTATGGTATCGGCTGCCCGGGCGTGTATTACGGCGAAAGAACAAAATGCCTATGGGGCGTATACGTTGTTGGAACGCCCGTTGATTGACTTTTTACCCGGTGCCACATTGGATGAAAAATTAGCCGGATATTAAATTTTTGGGGCGGTGTCCGGGTCTCCTTTCCGCCCCTTACGTCCTCCTAACACGACCCGGACCTCCTTTCTCCCTCCCGTCATGCCCGCCCCCGATCGGGCATCCTTTTCCCCTCTCACGTCATGCCCGCCCCCGATCGGGCATCCTTTTCCCCTCTCACGTCATGCCCGACCCCGATCGGGCATCCAGGGCAATAATTCCTTATTTTGGTGGGGCGTCAAGGGTAATAAAAGCGGTATTGTTTTTCCTGGATTCCCGCTTTCTTAAGGAATGACGGGGGAGAGAGGATCCTCGCATACGCAAGGATGACCGCCGGGGGTGCGTTGCCGGCTGGGACTCCTCTCTACCGTCACCCTCTAAGCTTGACCCGAGAGTCCAGGGCAAAGAGTCCTTATTTTGGGGATGTGACAATATCCCCCATTCCCCCATAAAAACAACGTGTTAAAAGCGTTACAAAAAGGTTTCTTTAAATGCAACTGTTTTTTTATGTTTGCCATAAAAAGTATAAAACAAAAGAATCCCTTAAGAATCAATCTGTTTTTTAAAAAATAAGTGCTTTTGATGTTTCTGAAACAAGTGGGTGTATTGCGACGTGTCGTAATACGGTTTTGTCATGGTGATTGTTTAATACATATTAATCTGACAAAGGAATGTTGTTGGAAACTTGTTGAATCGGGGCTGCTTCTTCCCTTTCATCAAAAAAAACGCTGCGGTAAAAACCACAGCGTTTTTTCTTGTGAAAAAGCGTCTTTATTATAAAGCAGCTTTGGCCTTTTCCACCAATGACGCAAACGTTGTTGCATCGTTGACTGCCAAATCGGCCAACACCTTGCGGTCCAAGGCGATGCCGGCTTTGTTCAGCCCGTTCATAAAGCGGGAATAAACCAAACCGTTGGCGCGAACGGCCGCATTGATGCGGACAATCCACAATTGACGGATGTCGGTTTTCTTTTTCCGACGATCACGATAGGCATATTGCAACCCTTTTTCCACCTTTTGCTTGGCAACGGTGAAAACCTTTGAATTGCGGCCCCGGTATCCTTTGGCCAACTTTAAAATTTTATTGTGCTTTGCACGAACCGTCGTGCCGCGTTTTACTCTTGCCATCTGAAAGACTCCTTACACATTCATATAACGTTTAACCGTCGCAACGTTGGTGGCATCCAAAATGGTGCACCCACGGGCGTTGCGTTTCATCTTTTGAGATTTGCACAGTAAACAGTGGCGTTTATAGGCTTGTGTTCTTTTCACTTTACCCGTTCCGGTCAGTGAAAACCGTTTTTTAACGGCGCTTTTTGTTTTTAATTTCGGCATTTTCTTAAATCCTTTGGTTTTAAGTTAAACTTCCCCGAAAAGGCAGCCAGAAAATAGCCCGTTCGGGAACCTCCCTCTTTTATACGAAAATCATTCATTTGTCAAGAGGTATTTTTTTTGGACAGAGGATGAATAAATAATTGACTTTTTCAAAATGGGTTGATACGATTAGGGCGTGTTTTTTAATTATATAAAGGATAATAAAATGAATAACAACGTGTTTAAAGGAATAATTGCGGCCGTCATTCTTATTTTGGTTTTGCCGGCGTTTTTCGGGTTGTTTCAAACCATTGACAGCGGGGAGCGCGGCGTGCGCACCACATTCGGTAAAGTAAGTGACGCGGCATTGGACGAAGGGCTGCATTTTAAAATCCCGGGGATTCAGGATATTCATGTGTTCAGTATTCGCACGCAAAAGGCCCGTTTTTCAACCAAAGGCTTTTCAAAAGACGTGCAGGAAGTTGAAGTATTGGGGACGTTGAATTATGCCATTAATCCCGAAAAGGTGGTGGATATTTATAAAAAATACGGTAAATCCTATGAAAAGTTGGTGGTGGAACCGGTGATGTTCGGTGTGTTGAAAAACGAATTGGGGCAGTGGGAAGCCGCGTCATTGGTGGAGGGGCGCGAGCAATCCGAACAGGCAATTGAAAACAAATTGCGGGACGAGTTGCAAAAAAACGATATTCTGGTGTCGCGGTTTACATTAGAGGATATCGGTTTTTCAAACGAGTTTGAAGCCTCTATTGAACGCAAAGTGGTGGAAAGTCAAAACGCTTTGGCGCAAAAACACGTAACGGCGCAGGAGGAAGAAAAAGCACGCCAAGTTGTTATTCGGGCCGAAGCCGAAACCAAGGCGATTAAGTTGCGGGCCGAGGCGGTTTCTAAAACCCCCAGTGTGTTGATGATGGAAGCCATTAAAAAATGGGATGGCAAGTTGCCGCAAGTCATGACCGACGGGAACGCCATTGTGGATTTAAAACAACTGTCATCAAAATAGGGGTGTGCGTGACCGATACGGAATTACAAGAACGCTTGACCGCATTAGAGTTGGCGGTGTTGGATTTATCCCAAACGGTGGATGATTTAAACGCCGAAGTGGTGCGTCAGGCCAAGCGATTGGAGCAGGCAGAGGCTACCTGCCGTTTGCTAAAGGAGGTGTTGAATGACGGGGCGGTGAAACCGTTGTCGGAAGAAACGCGGCCACCGCATTATTAACAGGGGATGCATGAAACGTTGGGTGACGGTATCCGTGTTGGTTGCGCTTCTTTCGGGCGGCTTAGGGGGAATTATCGCTGACCGATGGGCAACAGCACCGCGCATTTTGGTTACGATGACGTCATCGGATAAGCCGATTTTTGCGTCGGCGCAAATTTTGCGCCTGATGCATCAGGATTATCGGAATTTTAAAGTCAGCGTTTCCATCAAAGGTATGGATGGTGTAGCAGGGTATAATGTCTTTTGGGCTGAGTGGATGCCTTTTGTGCGAGAGGGACGATTGCGCGTGACGCGGGATACGGAAAAAACACCGCTTGAAAATTGGGCGGATACGGTGAAATCGGAAGACTTTAAGTGCCTATGACATTGTGTGTTTTATCAAGGATGAAAATTGGTATGCGCCCGATTATTTAAAAACCGTTGCGCGGGCTTTTGATACCCAAAAAATGGCGTTTTTGGCCGTAACACCTTTTTTAACCGCCGTATGGACACCGGCAGTGATTACAACGCATGAAACACACGCCGTGCATGGAGCGGGGAATGTCTGCATCTCGTCACAAACGGCGCAAGAGCTGGTAGCATTTATACAAGCGCCGGCGCGCTTGAA
This sequence comes from uncultured Alphaproteobacteria bacterium, assembly GCA_944392145.1. Lineage (GTDB taxonomy): Bacteria > Pseudomonadota > Alphaproteobacteria > CAAHEQ01 > UBA3637 > CALXVS01. Next base: position 22,080 of record CALXVS010000017.1, read on the forward strand.
AGCGGTTTTGCCCCCTGCGTTACAGGATCGGATGACAGATGTCGGTCCCGTGACAATTGCCTATTATTTCGCCATGAAGTATAAAAAGGCATTTTCCCTGACACCGTCGCGGCCGTTGATGATTGATGACACCAATACCCCGGTGTTTTCGTCATATTAAAAGGGGGGGATAATGAAACGGTTATTCGGAATTGTTTGCTGGATAGCGGGATGCATTTTATTGGCCGTCGGTTTGGGGGAGGGGATTGTGACCTATTGGGCACAGTCGTGTCCGAAAGCCGCCGGCGGCAGTCAGCATCGTTTTTTGTTATCTTTAAGTTCCTTTAAGCGCCCGATTTTGCTGTCGGGGCAGGTATTGCGCCTGATGAATCAAGATTATCCGCACTTTGATTTGGTTGTTTCCGTCAAAGGGTTTAAGGCGCAAACGGCCCAAGAGACACTGTTGCGTGAATGGGCCCCGTTTATGAAAAGCGGGCGGTTGAAAGTGCGCTTTGATGAAAATAAGACTCAGTTCAGTAATTTGTTGGACGGGGTGCGAGATGTGGATTTAACGCGCTATGATTATGTGTGCAAGATTGACGATGATGATTGGTATGCGCCGGATTATTTGACATCTGTCAACGCGTTTTTAATGAAAACGGGGCCGGTGGCCATGACGTTGTCACGCAATGCTTGGCTGTTGTATCGCAAGGAAGGAAAAACCCTGATGCAGCGTAACTTTTCATCGTTAAGCGGTCCCAGTATGTGCTTTTCAATCCCGGTGATTCAAGCGGCCTTGGCCATAGAAGCCGACCCGCGCGCCGCCGAACAATGGTTTGAAAAAAACTATGTTCAAGCCTTTTTGGAACGGCGCGAGGATAATATTTTGCATCAATTGGGGCGTAAAATGGGACCCGCCCCCGAAAGAAACAAGGGAAAACCCAAAATGATTTTCGGGCAACAGTTTCCGTCTGTCATGCGGGAGCAATACGGGCGATAAGGGAAACCCTTTACCGTGTGCCGGTTGACTATGTCGGGGCAACCAAAGTCGGCCTCTATGGCGATAAGGGAACCCCTTTACCGTGTACCGGTTGACCCGAACCCGCCTGCGTGGCGATTGGTGGCCTTGTCAATAAGGGCAGAACGGCAAATATTTACACGAAAAACGGGGGTGACGACCCCTTGGGCAATACGGTCGCCGGGTGTTACGGTGAACGGGGTTTTGCCCAAATTAATCAGGGTGACTTTCACTTCGCCGCGATAGCCGAAATCAACCGTGCCGGGCGTGTTGACAATGGAAATGCCGGCTTTGGCGGCCAACCCCGACCGCGGCCGAATTTGTATTTCCGCATGGCAGGATTCTTCAAAAACCGTTTCTTTATGAAGGGCCAGAATCACCCCTGTCGGAATCAACGCATATTCCCCGGGGGCCAAAAGAACGGGTTTATCCGTTGCGGCACGCAGGTCAAATCCCGAATCGTCCGGGTGTTTATAGGCAATTTCACCCCAATTGTTTAAATCGTAATGGGGCAGATATTCAATGTCAAGACGCATGGTATTCTCCTTTAACGGGTTGTTTTACATGATGAACAGCATAACTTTTTTTTGACGGCCTGTCAAATTTTTTAAAATGCATAAAAAAAGGTTGCTTTTTCAAAGAAAATGACTATACTAAATAACATTCATTCACCGTTTTTTTATGACAGAAAGGAAAAAATATGTTGATTTCTGAAGCTTTTGCCCAAACTGCTGATGCCGCGGCCGCTATGCCCGGGGCCGGCGCACCGGATATGTGGAGCATGATTATTCAATTTGCGCTGATTATTTTTATTTTATATTTCCTGTTGATTCGGCCGCAACAGAAAAAAATTCGGCAGCATGAAGCGGCCTTAAATGCCATTGTCAAAGGCTCCAAAATTATTGTTGCCGGTATTGAAGGAACGGTTGACGCCGTTTTGCCGGACGATCGGTTAAGTGTGAAAATCGCGGACGGCACTGTTATCACCGTGCTGCGTGCTTATGTGTCACAGGTTGTGACGGATGATAAGGCCAAAAAATAAAGAATAAAGGGACGTTTCAAATGTTCGGATACTCAAAAGTAAAAACATATATTATTTTGGCGGTGATGGCGTTGGGCATTGTGTTTGCCGCGCCTAACTTTATGCCCAAAGCCACGTATAACGCGTTGCCCGAATCGGTGCGGGCGTGGCTGAAACCCGTCACATTGGGATTGGATTTACAAGGGGGGTCCTATTTGTTGATGGAAGTGGACACAAAGGATTTATTAAAAGAAAAATTAACCTCCCTGGCCGATGTAACGCGGTCGGCGTTGCGGGCGGATAAAATTCGCTTTTCGGGGTTAAATGTGGCGGACGGTGTGATGAGCGTGAAAATTTTAAATGCGGCTCAGGTGAATCAGGCGCGCGATGTCATTCGTAAGCAAGATAACATCCCCTTATCGGTTGAAGCGAAAGACGGTGTTTTAACCGTTTCCTATACCGATGAGGCTGTGGCCCAAATGAAAAAACAGGCGGTGTCACAATCGCTTGAAATCGTGCGGCGGCGGATTGATGAATTGGGGACCAAAGAACCCGTGATTCAACAACAAGGGGATGATCGCATTGTCATTCAGTTGCCGGGGGTGCAAGACCCGTCGGAAATTAAAGCGTTAATGGGCAAAACCGCCAAAATGACGTTCCATTTGGTGGATGAAGAAACCTCGCCCCAAATGGCGCAAATGGGTAAAATTTCACCCGATGCGATGATGTTGACCGGCGATGAAACGGGCTATATTGTTTTAAAGCGCGCGGTCGTGGTCGGCGGTGATCAGTTGCAAGATGCCCGCGGCACGTATGACGAGCAGGGACGTCCGGCCGTTTCGTTTGAATTTAAAGCCTTGGGGGCCAAAAAATTCGGAAATGCAACCCGTGAAAACGTGAACCGTCGCTTGGCGATTGTGTTGGACGGCAAAGTTATCAGTGCGCCGGTGATTAACACGCCGATTACGGGCGGTAAAGGCATTATTACCGGTAACTTTACGGTGCAATCGGCCAATGATTTGGCGTTAATGTTGCGTTCAGGGGCGTTGCCTGCACCGTTGATTGTGGCCGAAGAACGCGTTGTCGGCCCGGGATTGGGGGAAGATTCCATTCGGTCGGGCACGTTGGCCTGTGTAATCGGGTTGGCGTTTGTGTTCATCTTTATGGTGGTGGTTTATGGCTTTTTCGGTATTATTGCCGATTTGACGCTGTTGGCCAACGGCATTTTATTGTTGGCGGTGTTAAGCCTGTTGGGGGCAACGCTGACGTTGCCGGGATTGGCGGGTATTGCATTAACCATTGCCATGGCGGTGGATGCCAACATTTTGATTTTTGAACGCATGAAAGAGGAAATGATGCTTGGTATCACGCGTCCCGCCGAGGTTATGAAACGCGGCTTTGCCGGTTCATTTTCGGCGATTTTTGACGGTCAGTTGACAACCTTGTTCGCGGCGTTGTTCCTGTTTATGTTGGGGTCGGGCCCCGTGCGCGGGTTTGGCGTTACGTTGGGATTGGGGTTGGCGACAACAATGTTTGCGGCCATCTTTATTAACAAATTGTTGTTAATGGCGTGGGTCGCGGTTAAAAAACCGACGAAAATCAATTTGTAATCAAAGGTGAAGCGTTATGAAAAACTTATTTAAAAAACGTGTCTTTAACATTGACTTTATCAAAGGGCGCAATATCGGATATGTGCTGTCGGTGGTGATGTTGGTTGTGGCCGTGGCGGCCTTGTCGGTGAAAGGCTTAAATTACGGCATTGATTTTCAAGGCGGGATTATGGCCGAAATTTCGGCCGATAAACCCATTCAATTGGATCAGGTGCGTAAGGATTTAAGCTTTTTAAAAGACCTGTCTATTCAATCGGCCGGTGTTGCGGGAACGACGATTTTTCTGCAAGCACAACCGGAAGCGGGCGAATCGGCAGCGGCCGTAATGAACAAAATTAAAGGGGTCCTGGGGGACAGTTACACATATGATAATGTGGAAGTGATCGGGGCAACACTGGGGGATGAGTTAAAGCAAAAAAGTATTATTGCTTCGGTTTTGGCATTATTGGCGATTTGCATTTACATTTGGTTCCGGTTTGAATGGCCGTTTGCCATCGGGTGTATGTTGGCCTTGACGCACGATTTGATTATTGTGGTGGGCGCGTTCGCTTTGTTCGGATGGGAATTTGATATGATTGTCGTTGCGGGTATTTTATCGTTGGCCGGGTATGATTGTAACGATACGATTGTGACGTATGATCGTATTCGCGAAAATCTGCGCAAGTTCCGCAAAATGCCGATTGACGAGGTGTTGAACCGCAGTATTAATGAAACGTTATCGCGCACGATTTTAACGGGTGTGACGACGTTGTTTGTTGTGTTGGTGCTGTTGTTTGTGGGAGGACCCATTTTGCAGGGCTTCTCAATCGCCATGGTGATTGGAACTTTAATCGGAACATATTCGTCCATTTTTGTGGCCGTTCCCGTCTTGCGACGGTTTGACCTGCGCAGTATGGGCTTTTCGGAGGGTCAAATAAGCGATAAATAAAAGTTTGTTTGAAAGGCTTTTGTTATCCCCCCGTCGTTTGTTGAAAGCGGCGGGGTTTTCTTTGTTTTAGCGGGGCGTTAAGGGGTAGGAAAAGCGGTATTCATGTTGCCCGGATCCTCGCTTTCGCAAGGATGACCATCGGGGATGCGTCAGCGTCCGGGACAACTTGTCACGAACGGTGGTTCCCCCTCTACCGTCACCCTTGGGCTTGACCCGAGGGTCCAGGGCAAAGAGTCCTTATTTTAGCGGGGTGTCAACGCCCCTAAAAAAGCGGAATTGGTTGTTGCCTGGATCCAAAGCATACGCAAGGATGACCGCCTCCCCCTCCCGTCATGCCCGATACGACCCGGACATCCGGAGAAATAAATACCTTAAAAAGCATTAAAAAAATCTTGACAATCGCTTTTTTTTTCACTTATTCTGAAAATGCGAAAGGAGGATATTATGATATCTGTTGAAATAAATCAAAAACCTTTATCTGATGAGGCGATTACCCTTTATTTAGATGCCGGGTGGGGAACACCCGCCGATTATACCGATGCGGAGGCGGTTTTTGGGAAAGCGTTTGACCATTCCCATTTTATCACGGCGCGTGACAGTCAAAAATTAGTCGGTATGATTCGTTTTTTATCCGATGAAGCGCATGATACCCAAGTGATAGAATGTGTCGTTTTAAAATCTTATCAACGGCAAGGAATTGGCACTCAGATGTTGGATGCTTTAGTGCAACACTATGGCACGACCGATATTTATATTCAATCAACGGCCGATGCGGAAGCCTTTTTTGAAAAACGGCGGTTTAAAAAACATCATTTGATTGGCTTAAGTTATAGGAGGTAACATGAAGCAAAGTGACAGAACAGCTTACGCACAATTAAGGAAGATGCCTTATTTAACATCTATTTCTTGTTCATCGCAAGGATGTGCGTCGGGAACATGTGATTTCCATTTATGCCTTATATTAAAAATGATTTGACAGATCGTATATCATTTTCATACAGGCAAATAAAGAAAAATATCAATAATCATGCTTTTCCTTCTGCCAAAAAGATTGATCGAAAAAAATATAAAACTGATATTGAAATAGGCATGCGTTTAGGATATCAGGCCGTTTCATCTCATCGGCAAGAGATTTTAGATATTATTTTGCAAAATGCACATCATTTAAAGTGTCGGCATTTAGCAAGACATACATTGTATTATACATGGGTTCTGTATCGTTTTTTACATCCTAAAAATAAAAAATGTGAAAAATTTTTGCATCATGTTTTAAGTAATTTACCTGAAAAAATAAAGGAATATGAAATTCCTTTTTTAAAAAGGGCCAATATTCCCGTATGTTATCATTTTATTTTAAAAAAAGATTTAATGGGATATCATCATAAAGTAATTATGGAAGATTATTTTAAAGATAGTGCCTTTTTTTGGTTGGAAAAAAAATTAACAGATGTGACTTATCCCAAGTTTATAGAGCATCGGATTAAAGAGATGAAACGACTTATTTTATAAGTCTATAAAATAAACTGGGGCGCATTATTTTCGTCTCGTATTTTATCTGTATTTTAGGGGTGCGTCAAAGTTAATAAAAGCGGCATCAGTGCTGCTGGATCCTCGCCTGCACACGGATAACGGGGAGGGGGAGGCAAGGATGACGGCCGGGGAGGCGCCCGCGGGTGGTGGGTTCTTTCACGGGCGGGGACACCTTCACGATGTCATGCCCCTTCCTGTCGGGCATCCTTTCCTCTCTCTCGTCATACCCGCGCATGCGGGTATCCAGGGTAATGATTCCTTATTTTGGCGATGCGTTAACGTCCTCAAAAAGCGGCATTAGTGTTGCTGGATCCAAAGCTTTCGCAAGGATGACATCCCCCCCCTCCCGTCATGCCCTTTCCTGACTTAGAGCATTCAGGGAGGGGGACAATGTCCTTAAAACATTAAAAAAATAAGTTGACAAAATAAATAAAATTGTTAAACTAACCCTTAATAAAGGGTTCCTGGTTAAGGAGGAAGGATGACTATATCTGTTTTGGCGACCGTTTCGGGGGATAAAATGCCCGATTCAGAGCAAGTTTGCCTGTTTTTGGAAAAGATGTTCGGTGCGTTGCAGGAAACAGCACCGGCAATGACAAGCCTGTCACAGTGGGGCATGGGGGTAGGGGCAAGTGCATTGATTATCGGCGGGTGGACGGTTTTTGCCGGTGTCAGAGGCATGAAAACGGCACCGGATGCGGACAAATCTTTGTATCGTTCAACCCGTCAAACGGGGTTGAAAATAGCGGCGGCCGGTATGGCATTGATGGGGGGAATTATGGCGGCCGAATTAACACGCGATTCGGTGACACGCTATGTGCCCCCCGTTGCTGAAGAGGCGGCACACGTATTATGGAATCAGGCAACGCCCGCCGAACGGACGGCGTATGTTATGGTGGTGACGTGTGAATTGGCCAAAGGTCGTATCTGTGGAAAGCCTTACCGAACGGTGCAGGCGATAGGGGAAACGTCCTTGCTTTTTAACGATTCGTTTGTTCCATCGCAGCGGCGGGATGTATTGGCCGCGGCGCATGCCGGGGCGTATCAGTTTTATTTTAAACAAAAAGACACGCACGGTTTAGTGATTTTAAATCATGAATACGCGTTTTTATCCGGTTTGTCGGCGTTTGTTCGGCCGGGGATGGGGCAGATTGATTTAAATGCCGTTTTACGGCGGGAAAGTAAAGAGAGGTAAATTATGTCTCATAAACACGCCAAGCAAGTTGTTAAAAGCTATTGGGATGCCGCCCAAAAACAGGTTAAATATTTAAAACCGTTGGATGAAAAGGGGCGATTGCACGGTTGGGTTATTAAATTTTATCCCAGCGGTCGGATGGCGGGACGCGGATTGTTTAAAAACGGGCGTGTTGTGGGGGCCCCTGAAACGTATTATGATGCCTTGGACACGTGGGGACGGCCGCTTATTAAAACAAAAACACCGTTTATCAATAAATTGCGCAATGGGATTGAAAAATTTTGGAACGAATATGGCCAGTTACGCCGTGAAACGACCTGGGTTAACGGCAAACGTGAGGGAATTGAACGCCGTTATGGGCCTTGTTGCGTGACTGAAACGGTCTATAAAAACAATCAGCGTTCGGGAATTGAAGAAACACGTCATACAAACGGGCGGTTGATGGCCCGGGTGTTGTATGAAAATGATTGTAAAACGGGTTTAGAAATCATCAATGATGCGTATGGAATTGCAAAAGAACGGTTTTACACCCCCACGGCGATTTATGAAGTGCGGCCCGATTTTAAACATGATACCGTTACGTTAACGGTGTATGGACCGAATTTTGCCGCCTGCCTGAAACAAAAAGTTTATCCCATGGGCAGAAATTGGCAGAAAAGATGGCTTTTGTCCGAACAAAGCCCCGCCTATTTAGCGGACATTGCCAACCGTTTTTTATCAACAAATAAGGGGTCAGCCGAAAAGCCGGCTGTTCAAAAACAAGTTGTGCGGTTCCGTCCCGGGTGTGTTGAAGCGGCCAAGACAATTCGGACACAGGATAAAATTTTAACCTATTATGATGCCGAGGGGATTCACATACAATCCAAAACACCGTTGTTGAACAACCGGCGGCATGGTGTGGTTAAGTATTGGACGCAGGACGGTATTTGTTTAAAAGAAACGACATATCGTTTCGGGCAGCGGCATGGCATAGAGGTGCAGCGCGATCGGGCAGGGCATTTGATGGCCGAACGGTTGTTTGAAAAAGGAGTTTGCCGGCATGAAAAAAAGTATGCTGGTTCAAAAGGTTTGTGGCGTGAAACACATTTTGATGCCACCGGGCGAATGGACGGCGAAGATATTGTTTATTATGTGGGGCAGGCGGCCGGTGTCCTTAAAATAAAATCAAAAGCGGTTTATCGCGCGGGTAAACGGGTGGGGGCGTTGATTAAATATTTTAAAAACGGTCGAATCGCCGCCGTTATCCCGATGGACGGAACGGGATATACCTATGATGAAAAAGGGCGTGTGATGACACGCGACACATATCAAAACGGTGTGTTGCACGGAGTGCAAATGACCTATGATACCGCCGGTCGGCCGCGGGAAAAACGAATGTATGATAAGGGACGGGTCATGTCCACGCATGCTTATCCCGTGCCGTCGGCGGGGACTGTCCCCGTTCAAATGTTTTTTCCCTGCTTTGAACGCGAGGGATAGGCGTTCGGGGGGGGGGGCGCCCCTATTGTTAGGCCCAACCCTCATTGGGCCTCTTTTTTCCCTCACCTCATGTCCGCGCATGCGGGGATCGTCCCTCTCTCCCGTCGTGCCCTTTCTGTCGGGTATCCTTTCCCCCCTCCCGTCATGCCCGAAACGACTCGGGCATCCAGGGCAATGAGTCCTTATTTTGGGGATGTGACAACATCCCCCATTCCCCCATAAAAACAACGTGTTAAAAGCGTTACAAAAAGGTTCCTTTTT
>CALXVS010000018.1 GCA_944392145.1 uncultured Alphaproteobacteria bacterium
AAAAAGGAACCTTTTTGTAACACTTTTAACACGTTGTTTTTATGGGGGAATAGGGAATGTTGTCACCGCCTACGACACCTCTCCGATGGTCATCCTTGCGAAAGCTTTGGATCCAGGAACACTAATACCGCTTTTCCTACCCTTAACGCCCCGCCAAAATAAGGAATCTTTGCCCTGGACCCTCGGGCCAAGCTTAGAGGGTGACGGTAGAGAGGAGTCCCAGCTGGCAACGCACCCCCGGCTGTCATGCTTGCGCAGGCGAGCATCCAGGAAACATTATTACCGCTTTTCCTACCCTTAACGCCCCGCCAAAATAAGGACTCTTTGTCCTGGACCCTCGCTTTCGCAAGGGTGACGGTTGGAGGTTAAGTCGCGGGCGAGGATATCACCTCCGGCTGTCATGCTTGCGCAGGCGAGCATCCAGGAATACTAATACCGCTTTTCCTACCCTTAACGCCCCGCCAAAATAAGGACTCTGTGCCCTGGACCCTCGGGCCAAGCTTAGAGGGTGACGACAGAGGGGGAACCACCGTTCGTGACAAGTTGTCCCGGACGCTGACGCATCCCCGATGGTCATCCTTGCGAAAGCTTTGGATCCAGGATAAACAATTCCGCTTTTATTGATTTTGATACATCACTAAAATAAAGAAACAACTTTATAAAACAGACTTACCAGATCCCTGTTCTGTTTCACGCTTACAGACAGCCGCTGCAGCACTTGCCGTTATTAAAAAATCTTCAATTGACATTTTCAACGCACCTGCCAACTTTAAAAGCGTATTTAACGTTGTTCCCGTTAAACCACGTTCAATATTTGTCACACTGATTTTTGACAAGCCGGAAAGACTGCTTAAATCCTCTTGCGTAAGGCCTAATTCGCGCCGACGTGACCGAATATGTACACCCAACGTACGCAAAAATTCTTTTTCATCATCCCGCATACGCCGTCTTTTCTTACCGGACTTTCTGCCTTTGACAGTTTCGTTCCTCAACATAAATAACCTCTGACAGTTAGTTAAAACAATCTTGTCTAATACAATAGCATAATATGTGCTGCATAGCAAGTATAAATCGCAAAAAAATAATACTTTTGTCTTTATTTTTTTATTTAAAAAATAAAAACACTTTGATTTTTAATTATTTTTTTAACTACTCGCGTTCTTTTTGCGGTGATAAAATTTTCTCGGCAACCGGCGAGAGACGCAAATTTGAGGGGCGGGACGCGTCTACACCTCTTTGAAATAAATCGCGCAACAGATTCAACTGACTTATTTTTGTTTCAAGTTGTGCTGCTTCTTCTGGAGCCAAATTTTCCGTTTCCGTATGTGCCAAATCAAACCGCAAATTATCAATTCCCTCCAATAAAGTTTTTTTTACCGTATCAGTCGGCACCTGACGTCCATAAAGCACATGCCCCATTGTTTCAACAGCTTTGGGGACATCAATCATATTGTCTGCCAACAATTCATCCATTTGATGCATATAGTCTTTTTTCGTTATTTGAATCAATGATGCAAATGCATCGCTTTCCGGACAATCAATCAGGGCACGGATTAAAAATTGCGCTTTTTGTGTGGGTGAAAAATCCTTTGATGTCATTTGACTGTGTAAAACATTTGATTTTTCCCCATTGTTTGTTGACAATAAACCGCCACTGATACCCGCATGCAAAATAAATCCAACGGCGACACCCGTTAAATACTCTTTATTCAAAAATTTAAAAACACGGTTAAAAAAGGGGCGCAGACTAACCCTTTTTTCTTCACACGCACATGGGGATTGCTTTGTCATCTTGACTCCTTCTTTCTTTAATTAAAGATAGGATATAACATGTGAAATGGCAATCTGCCTTATGGTATTTTTAATGTCTTTTAACGTTCTTTCTGAAAATTTGTCCTTGAAACCGGAGCACCCCCTTTTAAAACCTGATCATGTTCGGACGCTCTCTCCGATGACTTGTCAGGAGCCATCAAATAATCCGATAGCACTCCCCCGACAACAGCTGCTATACAGCATAAGGCGGTCACCAAATACGTTTTTTTTTGACGTTTCATTTTTTCAATCGCCGATTCGTCACAAGTTTTATAAAGGGTATAACTTTGTTTCAACAACTGAACTATATCGGCATCATTATAAAACGCTCCCCATTCATAAGGCGTGCGCGCTTTTTTTAATAAAGAAACAGTTTCTTTATACCATTTTCGCCCCGACGGCGTGATAAAGCTTCCCAATACCGTAAACGGGTCAACAATGGCCCCTAACCGGTAAGATAACCGGGGTGTTGCTTCACGACAACTGATCCCGTGACAGGCATTAGCCCCGTTTTCAATCAACAAGCGCACAGCTTCCGCTTGGCGACTGTGCACAGCAAGACTTAACGGAGTTTCACCAAATACATTGATGGCATTCACATCGGCACCGGCATGAATCATTTTTTCGGCCGCGTCTAAAAGTCTTTCTTTCGTGCGGTTAAAGCCGAACATTACTTTGTTATCGTTTGATTCGGATATTTCCCGGCAAGCAAGACGCGCAGCGGTTTCAATGCCACGAAAGGCATGTGTTAATAACGTTGACCCCGTATCATCCGCCCGATTGATGTTATCGGTTATCCGTATCAGGCAATCTGTTATTTCCTTTCCGCTGAACATCAAGGCGAAATAAAGCGGATATTGCCCCTTAACCAAACGATTCGCAGATTCGGGTGTGCACATTTCCCGAAACAAAGATACATCATTTGTTAAAATCGGCTTAATCAGCGGATGATCCCGACACGCCTCGTTTAAATACACAGACAACCCTTTTTCATCTGTAATCGGAGCCGATTTTCCAAAAAACAAAATATTTTTTTCGGTGAACAAAATCGTGTTACCGTTACGCACGTGAATGCCCTTTTCCTTTTTGATAGATTAACCGCAAAGTTCCTGTTTTCTTATCCATAACTTTTTCAAAAAAAACTGCATTGTAAAACAGGCGAATCAACCCCGTGTCCTGAGATACAATCGCGTAATCAAGCGCGCATAAGTTTTCTTTATCCACACGCAGGGCATCCCCGCCGGCTGCAATCAGACGTGCGGCAAACCGCCGAACGCATGCTTTTGCCTTTAAATATTGAAAAGCTTGTGTGTTTTTATATGCAAAGTTAAACATGGCCGCCCAAGCACACACATGATGCATAATCGTAGCACCGTCTTTATCTGCTGCGTTAATATCACGTGTTTTTGCCAAAACCTTGTTAAAATACTTGCTTTTTCCTAAAGTCAACGCTTGTAAAAAACAATAGTAAAGTGGCAATTTTCCCAATGTCATGTGATTTGCCCATTTATCCGTATTAAAATCTTCAAACCAATCGTCATTTTGATTTAATATCACCTTGACAAGCGGATTTTGCCGCATGGCAAAGTTTAAATCCGTTTGAATACGAAACTTCAAATCGGCACTATTCATTTCGCGGTGGCACTTTTGCCGCAGCAGTGTTTCAAAATCGTGCGTGTTATTTGTGTTCATCTGTCATCCTCATATTATAAAAGTATATTGTATCCACTCTTTTTAATTTTGTCAATATTTATCCAAAACAAATCTAAAAAAAGAAAAAAGAATAAAGTGCTTGCATTCATTTTCAAAAAATGATAAAAAAGGCGGGCAAAAAAAATAGATTTCCGCATATTGCGGTTTTCAACATTATAAACAGTAAGGAAAACGAATGACAAAATGGGTCTACACATTTGGTGATGGTGTTGCCGAAGGCGATGCCAGTATGAAAAACCTGCTGGGCGGCAAAGGGGCCAACTTGGCCGAAATGAGCCGTGTCGGCGTTCCCGTTCCTCCGGGATTTACAATCACGACGGAAGTGTGCACGTATTATTATGAAAATAACCATTCCTATCCGGCCGAATTAAAGGATCAGGTAATGGCTGCCTTGGCTGGAATTGAAGCCAAAATGGGCAAAAAATTCGGCGATCCCGCAAACCCGTTATTGTTTTCGGTGCGCTCGGGTGCCCGTGTTTCCATGCCGGGTATGATGGATACGGTTTTAAACCTGGGCTTAAACGATGAAACGGTTAAAGGTTTGGCCGCCATTTCCGGTAACGAAAAATTCGCGTATGACAGCTATCGTCGTTTTATTCAAATGTATGGCGACGTTGTAATGGGCGTTGATTCGGATAAGTTTGAACACGTTTTGGATAAAATCCGTGAAGACAACGGATACAAATTTGACAACCAAATGACGGTTGAACAATTAAAAGACGTTGTGGAACAATTTAAAAAGATTTGTGAAGATGACGGACATCCGTTGCCGCAAAACCCGATTGATCAACTGTGGGGCGGTATTGGTGCCGTATTTGGTTCTTGGATGGTTGACCGTGCGATTTATTATCGCAAACTCAACAATATTCCGGGTGATTGGGGAACTGCCGTCAACGTTCAAACAATGGTATTCGGCAACTCGGGTGACAACTCGGCAACCGGTGTGTGCTTTTCACGCGATCCGGCAACGGGTGAAAATTATTTCTATGGTGAATACCTGAAAAATGCCCAGGGTGAAGACGTTGTGGCCGGTATCCGCACACCGCAGCCGATGACAAAATTGGTTAAAGAACGCCGCGGCATTGAATTGCCGTGTATGGAAGAAGAATTCCCGGCTTTGTTCAAAGAATTGTCTGATATTCGTGCCAAATTGGAAGCGCACTATAAAGACATGCAGGACATGGAATTCACCATTCAGGACGGCAAATTGTGGATGTTGCAAACCCGTAACGGTAAACGCACGGGAACAGCGGCGTTGAAAATTGCCGTTGATATGGTACGGGAAGGGTTGATTGACAAAAAAACCGCTGTGTTGCGTGTGGAAGCCGGTCAATTGGATCAATTGCTGCACCCCATGTTTGATAAAAAAGAGAAAAAGACCGTCATCGCGACCGGTTTGCCCGCCTCACCGGGGGCTGCCGTCGGTGAAATTGTTTTTTCGGCCGAAGACGCTGAAAAAGCCGCCGAAGAAGGACGTAAAGTCGTTTTGGTTCGTGTGGAAACCTCACCGGAAGACATTGCCGGTATGCATGTGTCACAAGGGATTTTAACCGCTCGCGGTGGTATGACTTCCCACGCGGCCGTTGTGGCGCGCGGTATGGGCAAACCCTGTGTTTCGGGTGTGCCGAATCTGCGCATTGACTATGCGGCGCAAACACTGACGGTTGATACCGTTACTTTAAAAGCCGGAGATATGATTTCCATTGACGGCACAACAGGTGAAGTGATGGCCGGTGCCATGAAACTGGTTGTTCCCGAAATGGCGGGCGACTTTGGCGAATTCATGGGTTGGGTAGATGAAATCCGCAAACTGCGTGTGCGCGCCAATGCCGAAACACCGACAGACGCCAAAACGGCCAAAATGTTCGGTGCTGAAGGAATCGGTTTGTGCCGGACGGAACACATGTTCTTTGACCCGTCCCGCATCAATCACATGCGTGAAATGATTTTGGCAAACACCGAAGCCGACCGCCGCAAAGCCTTGGCCAAGTTGTTGCCCTTCCAACGTCAGGATTTTGTGGACTTGTTCTCAATCATGGATGGTCTGCCCGTGACGATTCGGTTATTGGATCCGCCGTTGCATGAGTTCTTGCCGAACAAACGATCTGAACAAGAGGAAATCGCCCGCGAAATGGGTATTTCAGTGGACGAAATCATTGCCCGCACACATCAATTGCATGAAGCCAACCCGATGTTGGGTCTGCGTGGATGCCGTTTGGCATTGGTCTACCCCGAAATTTGCGAAATGCAAACTCAGGCGATTATTGAAGCTGCTTTAGAAGTGTCTGCCAAAGGAATTAAAGTCATTCCTGAAATTGAAGTGCCTTTGATTACATCCAAAAAAGAACTGGAAATCTGCAAACGCATCATTGATGAAACGGCCGAAAAGGTCTTTGCCCAAAAAGGGGCCAAGGTTGACTATTTTGTCGGAACCATGATTGAGCTGCCCCGTGCCGCTTTATTGGCCGATGAAATTGCCGAAATCGCGGATTTCTTTGAATTCGGAACAAACGACTTGACCCAAACCACATTGGGGATGAGCCGTGACGATGCCGGCAGCTTCCTGCCCACATTTGTGGCCAAAGGTGTCTATCCGGCAGATCCGTTCCAATCATTGGATCAAAACGGTGTTGGTAAATTGATTGCAATGGCCTGCAAAGCAGGACGTGCAACAAAAGCCGACCTGTATTTAAGCATCTGTGGTGAACACGGGGGTGATCCGGCGTCTATTGAATACTTGAATCAGTATTTAGACGGTGTATCATGCTCTCCGTATCGTGTTCCGATCGCGCGCTTGGCTGCGGCTCAGGCCGCCGTCCGCAGCGAAAAGAAATAATCGCGGAAAGCCTAAATAAACAACGCCCGATCAAGTTGATCGGGCGTTTTTATTAACGAAAATCGGTAAGACAAAGAGCCTGTGCAATATTTAAAAAAACAAATCGGATAACTCCCGTGAAGCCTATTTTTCCTCCTTTCGTCATGCTCTTTCCTGTCGGGCATTCAGAATAGCAATACCGTATTTTTGCGATGCGTTAATATCCCTAAAAAGCGGTATCAATACTGACTGGATGCCCGACAGGAAAGGGCATGACATCGTGGGTGGTGTCCCCGTCCGTGAAAAAAACCACCATCGGCAACACGCCCCTTTGCCCCTCATCCCGGCCCACGACACGCCCTTTGGCCGTCATCCTTGCTTCCCCTCCCCGTCATGCTTGCGAAAGCGAGCATCCAGGAAAAACAATTCCGCTTTTATAGGGGCGTTAACACTTCTAATTTCAAAAAATAAAAAAAGCCGATTCATCGGCTTTATGTTTTCTTTCACAACCAAAAAATAAGATATCTTATTTTTCCGAAAAAGTCAACAAAAAACTTTAAGTGCCAAAAAAACACCACCTGTCGGGGCACTTCCCCGACCAGGTGACGGCTTAAAAAAAATGCCAATCGGCTTTATTGGGCCGTTTTCGGCAAGCTGTTTGAAAGAACCTCTTTACCGCTGTCATAGGCATCTTTCACACCCTCTTTGACAGATTCGGCGGTATTAACAGTTGCTTGTTTAGCGGCCTCGTACCCCTCACGCACTGTTTCTTTACCTTTATCAGATGCTTGACTGACGGCATCGGCAGCGTTATCCGCACTTTCTTGAATATCGGCAGCTAATGTTTCATCATCTGCTTCATCTGCCGGTGCCAAAATAAGCACTTCGTCCTCCTCTTGCACGACAACGGCCGGTGCCGCCATTTGAACGGCAAGTTGTTTTTCTTCCATTCGTTTTTTATCAATCATGCTCATTCCCCACACGATTAAAATAATCAATCCGATTACAATCAAGGCATTTCTCATGTTTTGCTCCCCATTAAAAAAATTGTTCCGCCCTGCCTTTTAAAAAAAAGACAAGCATGCCTTTTTTATATACGTATTGCACCGCGTAAAAATCAAGGTTTTATTTGAAATTTATTTAAAAGCGTGTTATACTCTCCCTTGAAATGATTTTTAAAACGCTTTTTTTTGATACGGTGGCCAGCACAAACGACACGGCCAAAGAATATCCGGTCGGCACAATTATCATTGCCACAACACAAACGGCGGGCCGCGGCCGAATGGGGCGTTCATGGCACAGTGTGCCGGGCAATTTGTTTATGTCGGCGGTTGTGCCGGATTTTGGCCCCCAAACACCGTTGTTATCCTTTGTGGCTGCCGTAGCGGTTGCAAAGGCTTTGGATACCTTTCATCCGACACTGAAATGGCCAAACGATGTTTTAATTGGCGGTGCCAAAGTATGCGGTATTTTACTGGAAAAAAGTGATAACGGCGTTATTGTCGGTATCGGATTAAATGTGGCTGCCCCGCCACAAGCAGCAGATTTATTGTATCCCGTTACGGCTTTAAACGGTGCTTTAACCGCACATGAAGCCGCCCAACGTATTGAAAAAGAACTGGGTATCCTGATTGACGGGGTCATTCGGAATGGTTTTGCCCCTGTTTTGGCATCATGGAAGAAATACGCCCCCGGTCCGGGCGAAAAAATGACCGTTCGCCTGCCCGACAAAACAATAACGGGGATATTTGATTCCCTTGATTCTGCCGGCAGGCTTTGTTTAAGGCTATCTGACGGACGCATTGAAAAAATCGCGGCCGGAGATGTTTTTTTTAATAAAGGAAAATAAAAATGAATAAACTCAATTCTTTGGAACAAACACAAGACGGCACCCCCGTCATTCCCACCGATAAATTCGTTTTCGTACCGCTGGGCGGCGCAACAGGCATCGGCATGAACTTTTTTGCCTATGGCTATCGGGGCAAATGGTTGTTGGTTGATTGCGGCATCGGTTTTGCGGGCGACGGTTTGCCGGGGGTGGATTTATTACTGCCCGATCCCAAATTTTTGGCCGATAAGAAACAAGACATCATCGCCCTTGTCATCACACATGGGCATGAAGATCACATTGGCGCCATTCCGTATTTATGGCGTGATTTAAATTGTCCCGTTTATGCAACGCCTTTTGCTGCCGAACTGATTGAAAGTAAATTAGACGAAGCCGGTTTACTGGGACGCGTTGAATTAAATGTTGTTGAACCGGGTTCGGCGCTTGATTTAAGCCCGTTTGAAGTTGAATTCATTTCTATGACCCACTCTATCCCCGAACCCAACGCTTTAGCGATTCGGACAAAAAAAGGATTAGTTGTGCACACGGGTGATTGGAAAATTGACAACGAACCGCTGATCGGCGAAAAAATGGATTGGGAAGCCTTAAAAGACTTGGGGAAAGAGGGCGTCTTGGCACTTGTGTGTGATTCCACCAATGTTTTTGCCGAGGCCTGCGATAAAACCGAATTGGATGTGCGACATTCATTGACAAACCTTATTGCCGATTGGCCGGGACGACAAATTGCCGTTACGTGTTTTGCCTCAAACGTAGCGCGGATAGAAAGTATCTGTCATGCGGCCAAAGCCAATGGGCGGGAAGTGTGCCTGATGGGGCGCAGTTTATGGCGCATTGACGCGGCCGCCCGTGCAACGGGGTATTTCAAAGGATTACCGCCCTTTTTATCCGAAGAGGAAGCCGCCGACCGCGAACCGGGCCGTGTTTTATTCATCTGTACGGGATCACAGGGCGAACCGTTTTCGGCACTGAATCAATTGGCTTCAAAAAGTGGCGGTCGCGGTGGCATACGCTTGTTACCGGGGGACGTGGTTATTTTCTCATCCCGCGTGATTCCCGGTAATGAAAAATCAATTGCCTTGCTGCAAAAACGCTTGCGTGCTAAAGAATTAAAAATCATTACGCATCATGATGCTCTTGTGCATGTATCGGGGCATTATTCGGGGGGTGAATTAGAAAAACTTTATGCGGTTTTAAAACCGCACATCGCCCTGCCCGTTCACGGCGAAGCTATGGAGTTAGAGGCACATGTTGAATTGGCCAAACAATGGGGTGTTCCTTATGCCGAAGCGTTACAAGACGGCGATGTCATTTCATTGACCGAAACCCCCGAAATTTTGGGTGACGTCCCGACGGGGATTTTGGCACTGGACGGTAAGCGGATTGTTCCCCTTAACTCTGATGTGATTCGTAAACGTCAAAAAATGGTTGATGACGGCACATTGGTTGCAACTATTGTATTAAACGCTGCGGGTCAAGTATTGGGACGACCGCAAATCGCGGCGTTCGGTTTGGTTGAACCGAACTCACCGGAAATGGATGAGTTAACCGCTTCCATTATAACGGAATTAGGCGGGCTGGACACAGATCAAATTGCATCGGATGAACTGGTTGAAACCGCAGCACGCACGGCCATTCGCCGGTTTTTAAAAGCTTATTGCGGTAAAAAACCGTTGATTGAAGTTCATCTGGTCCGTATTTAAAAAAGGAAATAACAACATGTTTAAAAACACGCCTGACAAGAAAACCCTCCCCCTTACCCGCAAAACGGGTGTAAACATTTTAGTGGCGGGTAAAAAAAACCTGATGCATTGGCCGGAAAATGTGGCAGCAGCATTGAACAAGCGTTCTGATTGTTATGCTGAAGTGTTTTTATACAATAAACGCACCCTCTCAAACGCCTTAATGCACCTTGTCCCGCGGCATTGGCGTTTTTTATGGTTGGCGAAACAGTTTGAACGCCGCATCCGGCAATTAAACCCGGATCTTATTTTAATACCACAGGCCTTTTTTATCCCCCAGGAACTCTATGACGTGTTGGGCAAATTTCCGACTGTTTGCCGCATCGGGTGGCAGGGGGACTTTTTCGGAACATGTGAAATTTCCAAAGCACGGTATTTAGATTATTTGTTGTGTTCAGACACGGGATATTTAAAGAACACAAAAACATTCCCGTGCAAAAGTGTTTATATGCCCCTTTGCGTCAATGAAGAAACATTTATCAATCAAGATTTACCACGCACAGAGCCTCCCTTTTTTGCCGGTGTCGCCAATAAAAAGCGAACAGATTTTTTGGCGGCCTGCCAAACAAAATGTGTCATTTACGGCAAAGGGTGGAATTTAAAGCGCCTGAAACAACATGACGTGCATAATACCAAAATTCCGCATACCGTTGTGCGCGGTTTTCTGGCACGCACCCAAGCGGCTATCAATATGAGCTGGTCTCCCAATATCGTCAACGGATTAAACTTCCGCGTTTTTGAAAATGCGGCCACCGGTGCGTTAATTGTGTTAAATGAACAAAAGGATTTGGCTTTATGTTATGATATCGGGCGCGAAGCCGTCACCTATAAAACACCGGCGGATTTGGATGCCTTGCTGCGTGATATCATAAAACGACCGGGACATTATGAAAAAATCGCCCGCGCCGGATATGAACGCACCTTAAAAGAACATACGTTTTATCATCGTATGGGGGAAATTTTACACCTGGCTTTAACGGGGCAAGAACCCGCTCGTAATGCAAAAATAAAAGGACGCAATAACAACAACCGCTTGCATTTAAAACAGAAATGTTCTAAATAAAGTAAAATTGTTTTTTTAAGGAGCTTAAGTATGAAAAAAGG
This sequence comes from uncultured Alphaproteobacteria bacterium, assembly GCA_944392145.1. Lineage (GTDB taxonomy): Bacteria > Pseudomonadota > Alphaproteobacteria > CAAHEQ01 > UBA3637 > CALXVS01. The sequence goes on from CALXVS010000018.1 coordinate 11,033, forward strand.
AATATATGCGCTGATCGCATTGATGATAACCACCAGCTGCCAAAGCGGTCTTTCGGGATTGAAAGGCAACGAATATCAATTGACCGATACATCCATAAAATTGGCTTTTTCGGATGAAGGGGACCGTTTTTACGGGCAAGCCGTTAATAACTACTTCGGCTCCTATACCGTAACACCGGATAACGGTATTACCTTTTCTACTGTCGGTACAACCATGATGATGGGCCCCGCCAACGAAATGCAGGCCGAACAAAAATACTTAAATGATTTGGCTCAAGTGACAAGCTATACCCTTATCGGCAATCAATTGATTTTAACCCTAAACGGCGGTGGCACACTCACCTTTGATAAAACAGGTCGTGTGTCGGAATAACAACCAACCTGATACTTTAAAATTTTAAAAACAAGGCTTGATTATCAAGTCATATTTATGTATGATGCCATTATGCATACATACATAAATATGAACCGCCTTTACGGAGGACTTTTAACAACCGTTTTACCCCTCTTTTCCCTAACTGCACAGGCAGAAATTTCTCTTTGGAAGCAAGATAATTTGACACTTTCAACGGCAGGATACGCTCGCGGTTTTTGGGGGCATATGCATACATTTGATACGGATGCGGTATTAAAAGCTCAAGGTGGCTTACGCGTTAATTACACACTGACACCGAATATATCCGTTGGCGGATATACTTCTGCCCGATTGATTAGAAACGGTATTTTTCCAAAACGCAACAAAACTATTTTTTATGAAAATTATCTAACTCTTAAAAGTGAAACCGTTGGCCGATTGGATGCGGGGCAATTAAAAAGTGTCGGATATTTAATGCACGCGGGTCCGAAAGATGTCGGTTTATTAGATACAGACGATTCGGATTTATCCTTTTTTTATGCTGATCCATCGGGATTTTACGCCCCCTGCATGACCTATTTGGGAACCGATTCCCGCGATGCTAAAATCAATTATACGACACCTCCCAAAAACGGTTGGACAGCGGGGGTAACTTTGGTTCAATCCGAAGATAAAAAAGACGACTCTATCGCTCCCGGTGTTAAATTTGATCACGGTAAAGGGGTAATTTCCGCCGTCCGCTTTGAACGGGACGTTCAATCTGTTTCTTTCGCGGCTTCATTGGCGGCCGCTTGGTATTACGATGACCGCTACCGTTACACCGACGGAAACACAGTTGATGGCAACCATACAGAATACGCAGGTGGCTTTTCGCTGGCACACGGTGCCTTTTCGGTGGGCGTATCAGGACGATGGCTGCATTTTCAAAATAAAACAAATATTCACCCATCCTATGCGTGGATTATTGGGACGGCATATGACCCCGCCCCCTGGGGAATCAGTCTGAATTTTTTTCAAGGCAGCGCAAAATTTAAAGAGGAAAACCGCTTTCAAAATATCATGTTTTCCCTTAAATACCAAATAACTCCTATCTTAAAAACAGCCTTTTCAACAGGATGTATCACCTTTCACCAAAACAATACCAATCGGCATTTTTTCGGCATCCTGGGACTGGAAACTCGTTTTTAAAATACCATTGTGTCAGCGAATCGCCCTTATGGCCGATGCGGGCACATACAATACCGCTCCCAGCAACGGCTTAATCCCTCCTGCTCCGGCAAAAGAACGCCCCAACGATTGCCCGAAAACGGCCACTCCCTGAACAACACTGTAACCAACCGCGGCAAAAATACTGCGCCCAACGGGCCCCGCCGAACGGGAAATTTGCGTCGGAACAGTCCCGATACGACGTATATTTGTCGTTTGGTAACGATATTCGGGCGTGCTTGTCACACGAATGCGCCGCACACCATCATCCGACGCACCGCAACCAACCAATAAAAAAAGCCCGAAAACCGACAAGCTTATCCATATATTCATACGTATTTTCATGCGAATGTATGATATCATATCTCATCAAAAATACAACAAAAATACGCTTTAAAACACAAAAACGCTTTCACTGCTAAAAATCTCTTGACAAGATGATAAAAATTTTATAAAGTGACTTCATTGTCGCCGCTGTGGCTCAGTGGTAGAGCACTCCCTTGGTAAGGGAGGGGTCGTGAGTCCGATTCTCACCAGCGGCACCAGGTTTTATTCAATTAAATCAATATGTTACAGAATTATAAATTTGTTTGTTTTTATACATAAATAATCAATAAAATACGCGAACAAACACGGAACAAACCCCCATTTTTAAATAAATTCCGGGCAAATCGTGGGCAAAATTTGGGCAGTTTTTTTCGGCCTGGACGAATCGTAATATGATCCCCGAAAATCATGGCATTACGCGCCGCAATTCGTTCTTCTAATACCTATTTTTCCGTTTGTCATGCGGCCGAGATACTCTCAATCCGACTGCCGATACTTGATATTTTCTTGTTAATGGTTTCCAAATAGCACCTTTGAAACAGTATTTTTATTCATTTTTTCTTATCAAATTAAATTTTCAAGATAAAAACATACTTGTTTAGAAACAAAACGATCACATATTTGCATTTATTGTAGCTGTATAATTACTTTTTTCCTCTTTTTCAACATCTATCACAACAAATTCGGATTTTGTCCCCATTTTAAATTTAATGGCCCAATCGGAAAGTCCAGAAGTAACAATAAAATTGGTTTTGTGGCGTCTTTCCCAACCATAAGTCCGATCATTAGCACCAATCCATTCACCAACTTTATTAAAAGGCCAAAGCTGACCGCCATGCGTATGGCCGGAAAGAACAAGGTCAACACCCGATTTTTCCTGATCATCATAATTATTGGGTTGATGATCTAACACGATCATAAATTTATTTTTATCAAGATTTTCAATAAGTTTATCCATATCCATCCGTTGACTTCCCCATTGTATTTCAGAAAAGTCTTTCCTGCCGATAATATAAATCCGATCGTCAACAAGAACTGCTTCATCTTGCAAAACAGTCACATTATTTTTCTTAAGTTCAGCAATTAAGTCGTCTTCGCTAAAGCCTCTTTTAGCCGGATCATAATACCCCTTATCATGATTACCAAACGCAAAATAAACACCATAAGGCACTTTTATTTCCCCTAATTTTCGGCAAACTTCAAGCATCTCTTGCCGTGATGTGTTATCATCAACAAAATCACCCGTAATAACAATCATGTCGGGACTTTGTTTCATCATTGTATCAATATGTTTGGCAAATCCTAAAGCGTTAAATGTTGTCCCGATATGGGAATCAGCAAAGTGTATAATTTTAAAATTTTTAATATTTTTTTCTGTTTTAATCACATAAGATGTCATCCATACCTGATGATCCAAATACCACCCATATCCCAAAAAAACGGCACTAAAAATAATGGCAGCAATACCGGCATAATCATATTTTAATAGCCTTTTTCTTGTTTTTTGTATTTGTTTAAAAATAAATTTACTTAAAAACCAAAACACAGCCAAATAAACCACACAAATAACCGCATTCATCAGGTTTATCGTCAGCCATAATCCCCCGAAAATAAGCATGACAATACTTATCCCTATCGCCCTACCTATTCTTTTATTATGGTAAGAAAGACGGATAATAAAATCAAATTTTGCAACTTGGTTACTTACATAAATAAAAGCTATCCCGCTTACCATAACAACGAAACCAAGTATAGCATACCACATCAACATTCTGTTTCTCCTAATACAAATCATTTTATTCGCTAATACCGATTATATCCGATGCCTCCCTTTAAAAACAATGGTTATTTTATTGAATTAAAAAAAGTCTTCCTTTCATTAAGGCAAATCTTTAACAGGAACAAAGGATTTCTTTTTACTGTTACAAAATATATAGCGCAAGTTTCTGTTTTACATAACATTTTTTGAAACAATATAATTCTTTCCACTTATCGGTTATGACACATTTAAAAAAAAATAAACCTTGCAAATAAACCTTTTTATGTTACAACTGTATGTTAATAATCAAGGGAGCCACAATAATGCTTTAAACACCTTTACCGGAAATAAAAAAGTCATCTCCTTTTTCGGCTTTTTTTATTTTCTTGTATATTTTTTCTTTTTTGATTTCTTTTATTTGTGTTTCTGTAACACGACATTACTTACAATGTCCCCCCCCCCCCCGCACAGTACATCTGTTTCTTGATTGTGCCACCGGACCCATTTTGTTATAAGCTGTTCAGATTATAAAACTCCCCAAAAATGAAAAAAAATTGTCGGTTGGCTTTATTTTCTACCACACTATGACTTTGATGCACAAAAATACAACATAGAATTTTTAAAATATACCCCTAAAAAAGAGTGGGCGGGTTATACTATGCGTGACGCCATGAAAAAAAGAATAAAGGAAATTTTGGAACAATATCCCAAGACATCGTTTGTCATTTGGACAAATACATTTCATTCACGTTCGTTTCTTAGGGTTTTAGAAGTCATTCCACCAGAAAATCTTAAAATGATTCATTTATACGAATTTTTTAAGAATACACTTTCTTGACACGATTTTTTGGGCGGTGTTCTTCCAAAATAAATATCCTTTTAGCAAAAAAATGTCATAAATCCGCTTGACATCTGTGGTTTTTTATAATACCCTCACATTAAGTTTTGTTTTGTATTTCATAAAACAGACTTAGGGCTTAGAAACCCTTTTTGTATTAGCAGTCGTTTGCATAGCGACTATAAATATTATGCCGACACCCCGTCTTGTGGACGGATGTCGGCGAATAAGGTTCCGCCAAATAAGCCGAGCCGTTTGCTAATACACGGTTTTCTAACATCCGCCCGCCTTTCACTCCGAACGGTGGGTTTTGTTTATCAGTTTAATAAAATGCTGCTTTCATTTTAAGAAAACAGTGTTCGGTTTCCTAAAATCGGAGGCAGACCGCCCACCCAAACACAATGTCATGTTCTCCGTTTTTTAGGGAAAATCCCCGTCGGATAACTTAATCCGGCGGGGGTTTAAAATCAAAAAGCCCTCTTATTTAAAAAGGCAAAATAAAATATCGATAACCAAATAAGCCCTTGACTTTTAAGTGTGATCTTTGATAACAGACCGGATAAAAATGTTTTTATAAGATCCTTCGTTTAAAAAAAAGTTTCCCCTAAAATAAATCCCCAAACCACCGCCATATTGACAAATGCCAAAAGCACAAGCAAACTGCCGATATCTTTAGCTTTTTTGGATAAATCATGATACGATTCGGAAATACGGTCAATGACCACTTCAATGGCCGTATTGACAAGCTCCATCAATAAAATCAAAAACAACGAAAAAAGCATGATTGCCTTGGCCATCCCCCCGACAGGCAACAAAACAGCTGTTACTGCACCAAATGCACAAAAAAGCAAGTCCTGGCGAAAGGCTGTTTCACTTTTAAATACCGACATAAACCCTTGATACGAATAAGAAAATGCTTTCAAAATCCGTTTTATTCCGGTTGCCTGTGACTTCATGATTTTTCCTTTCGTTAAACAAAAGCGGATTATATACATGTTTATTCGTCATGACAAGTTTTTTATTGCTTTCATCGTCATAATAAGATAAATATAAAATATGAAAATTTTAATTATCGGTCCTTTGGGGGCGGGAAAATCAACACTGGCCTATCAAATCAATCAACAATTCAACCTGCCGCGACTCAACTTGGATGAAGTATCCCGCAACCCCGAAACCGGACAGTATTACACACCGGCAAAACAGCTTGAAAAAATAAGTCTGTTTACGGCCTCAAATCCCGCTTGGGTTGCCGAAGGATGCCAACGTTTTTTATATGAAAAAATGACACCGGATGTGGTTATAGATATGCGTATCAATCGCTTTATTGCGGTGTGTCGTTTTACATATCGTTTTTTCAAAGCAAAAAAATTGATCGGGAAAAATACCAATGCCGCCCTGCCCGTTCAAGCCTATCATTACCGCAAACCGACACTTAAAAAAATTTTAGAATGGGACACGTGTAATAAAAATATTTTAACCGACATAACCGCTTTTTTAAATACATGCCCTGTGCCCGTTTTAAAATGCCGCGGCCGGAAAGACTATCCCCGATTGTTTCATACGTTATTTAAAAGAAACGATTCTATTTATTAAAAAGAAAGTTATGAATAAAAAGGGAGTTATAAAAAATGTTTTACTTCACATATCATGATACACCTTTGGGAACAGTCCTGTTAACGGCAACCGACACGGCTTTAACGGGACTTTATTTTAAAACACAATTTAACGGCCTTAACACGTCTGCCCCTCAATTCAGGCGGCAAAACGATTTATCCGTTTTTTCAAAGACAAAAAAATGGCTGGATCGGTATTTTGCCAGACAAAATCCAGATCCTGACATCATCCCTCTTAACCCTCAAGGCAACACATTTCGGCAACGTGTTTGGCATTTATTGCGTGACATTCCCTATGGGGAATTAACCACTTACGGCGCCTTAGCCCAAAAAATAACCGAACAAACCGGCTGTCCGATGTCGGCACAAGCTATCGGCGGGGCTGTCGGGCACAATCCTATTTCTATTATTATCCCCTGTCATCGTGTTGTCAGTTCTAATAACAATTTAACCGGTTATGCGGGTGGGATTGATATAAAAATAAGCCTGCTGAAAACAGAAGGAGTGGATGTATCAGCCCTGTCCCTGCCCCATCGCCACAAAAAAAATAATTTTTAAAGCCAGATGCTCTATAAGCCGGGTTTTGTCAAAGGACAATCATTCATCTGGGATAAACATTACTGTTTACCTCGTGCGACCTACCTATTAGCGGCGGGATTGAAAACGATCCCTTGAATTAAATCAGCCACACTTTCTTGGTCTTGCTCCCGATAGGGTTTGCCGGCCGTTTTAATTGCTTAAAACGCGGTGGGCTCTTACCCCGCCGTTTCACCCTTACCTTTAAAAAAAGGCGGTTTGCTTTCTGTTGCACTTTCCGTCAGGTCACCCTGCCCGGACGTTATCCGGTATCGTGTTTTCATGGAGCCCGGACTTTCCTCTGCTTAAAAAAAACAGCAATTGTCCGAACATCTGGCCTTGTTTAAGGTAACATAAAACACATCCTTTGTCAACCGTTAAAAATTTGACAAAAACCCGAAAATACGATATACTAATTAAATAAAAAAAAAGAGTTGTCATGGCATTTTTAAAAAAATCTCGTTACGGCATAAAAACATTTCTTTCCAGTTTGGGTGTGGGTATTATCGGCCTGACAGGGTTACATATGCCCCAGAGCGAATCACAGCACCCCGAAACACCTCCTCCACCACCGCTATAAAAGAAACGCCGCGACAAAAAAAGGAAGAACAAGAACCTTTTTATACCATTCAAAACGGTGAAAAATTGCGTCATCGGCCTATCAGCATTCCCCATGGAGTGAGAGAAAATGCTCCTGCCGACAGGAAACAAGAAACTGAAGAAACAAACAAAAAGCAAAAAAACGCCTTATACATTCCGTCTCATCGTTCACGGGAATACTAAAAAATCCCCCCTGAAAAAGGGGGGACTTTTGTTATAAAACCTTATTTTTAACGTTCTTTTTGACAGGCGGCAAATAATATGGCATCAAAATTCATTTGACGATCCGATTCTTTTTTAGGACAGAGAACACTTTTTTCTTCCTTTACAGAGGGCGTTTGTGCAGCAACAGCACTCTCAAACCCCGGTAAAGCCGGATTTTCCATCTTCACATCGGCAGGTTGACCTTTATCCGCTTCTTCTTTTTGTTGAAATTGGGGCAAATCAAAATCATACTCAATACGCTCGGCTTCCCACTGATTCATCCAATGTTCACTCATGTTTTCTCCTTTCACAACCAATCTGTTTACAGGAATATGACATTCTGAACTGTTTGTCAAGTAAAATACTTTAAAAACAACCGTTATTTTATTTTGTTATTAAAAATGATATTTCCTTTATTCAAAAAGAAATACTCCTGTTTTTGGAAGACCTTATCTTTTACAAAAGCATTTAAATAAGCTTCATCCTCACGGGGAAGAAGACCTTGATTTTTCCGCCGAATCTGATCCGCCGTAATAAACGATATTAAATTGTTAAAAGCTTCTTTCGTTGCTACAAAAAACAAAGGAGAAGATATTTGCTTTCCCTCTTTGACAAACGATTGTTCCTTTGATGTCAAGAAAAATGACGTTAAAGCATCATAAGGCAACCGTGTTTTTACATCTGCAAAAACAATATAATCATAACCACTTAATGCCTGTTTTAACATGTTGTTTGAAGCGATATACGATAACACTTGAGACAATTTATCATAGGTATAAACTTTTACCCCCTTGGGATAATCAAAATGCGTATCACGAAACACAAAATACGCCTTTCCCCGATAAATGAAAAAACGGTCATCAAATATCTTTTTAAAATCATCAAAAATCGCGCGCTTATCCGATGGCACTACCGTTATAACGGCAATTTTATAAGGAAACACATCAAAAGCCGGAATTTGTACCCATCCATCAGGTGCGATAGCCTGCGCCCACCAATCATGCCAATAATCCCATCTATCAGGCATAACAACTATTTTATCCGGATTCGGATTCAACCATGCACCCCACCATGAAAATGACGAATTGGCAATAACATTATGCCGACATTGCGTCATCAGATGTAAATCCTCAACAGCATTGTTTCCGACCATAACTGTTTGCGGATACGGTAACTTAAAATATTTTTCAACCCACTCTGTATCATTTGAAAAAATGTATAAATGCGGTGTCTCCGAATCTTTTTTTAAGATGTGTTCAACGGCATTGCGATAATACCGCAATGACAATAAAGGATAGCCGTTAGAGAGGTAATCACCCCGGCGTACATGAATACAAATACTATTTTGTGTTTTCATTTCTTCGGCCAAAGCAACATTTTTTTCATTTAACGATTTTTTGAACCGAAATTCATACCTTAAGTTATCATTGACATTTTCAAAAAAATGCGGGTTATGGGCATATCCCGATAACACCATGTAATCAGGATCATTAAACATTTTTTCATTGAATTTGTCTGCATTCAATGAAACCTTTTTTAACTCCTTCTTTTGTTCTTTTGTTAAATGTGAATATAAATCAGCATTTTGAGATATTTTAGCACTTTTGATTTCAAAAATATCAAAAAGTTTACTTTTATCATTCAAAAACAGTTTTTTTCCATGCTTTTGCGCATAACCGAGGGCCGCTGCGTATTGAAACATTTGATTTCCGAGTCCATTGGACGTTGTAACCTCAAAAAAAGATCTGAGATGTTTTTCATCAACTTCGTTTTTCTTTTCAAAAGCGACACGCTCTGCATTCTTTAACTCATCGGAAACATTCAAAGGTGAAGGAGTCAAAACAAGAAACACGCTCGTAAGCACGTAACTGATCAAAAAAATGACAACACTCCAACCGATTAAACGCATATAATTTTTCTCCGATAAGTAAATATACAGTGATGCATTATAACAATTTTTCACTTATAATCAATATCGTTTTTCTTTTTCATCTGTTTTTCACAAAGATGCCTTTTCGGGACCTGTTTCAGCCCCTCCCTTCAGCGGTATTATAATACCATATAAAAAAATATATAAAAAACAATTAAAAAGGGACTTGACAAATCTTTTTTTTTCGTGTAAATAAAGCTTTGTCTTTTTAATAACACTAAAGGATAAAGAGAAATGACAATGAAAACAACAAAAACAATCAACCCGGCCGGCTGTGACATCAAATGGTATCTGGTTGATGCCGAAGGAGTGGTTTTGGGGCGTCTGGCGTCACAGATTGCTAAAATCATCCGCGGCAAGAATAAAGCCTGCTATACCCCATCGCAAGATTGCGGCGATTATGTGGTCGTCATCAATGCGGACAAAGTGCGCTTGACCGGTCGCAAAATGGAACAAAAAAAATACTATCATCACACGGGTTATGTTGGCGGCATCAAAGAGATTTCTGTGGCCAAGCAATTAGAAGAACACCCTGAACGTGTCTTGATCAAAGCCGTTGAGCGTATGGTTTCGCGCACGCCGCTTGGAAGACAGCAAATGAAAAAGTTGCGCGTTTTTGCGGGCAACGAACATACCCATGCCGCGCAAAATCCCATTAAACTGGATATTGCGGCCATGAATCCGAAAAACAAAAGAGGTGCCTAATGGTTAAAACAACAAAAAAAACCGTCGCTTTGGAAGATTTGAAAAAAGAAACAAGTGTTGTTGAAGAAACACAAACGACAGAAGAAAAACCGGTTGCTGCCGTCCGAGCACCGAAAAAAGATAAACTGGGTCGTTCACAATCCGTCGGGAAGAAAAAAGATGCCGTTGCCCGCGTTATTATTAAACCCGGTAAAGGCAAAATTATGGTCAACGGTCGCACAGTAGCGGATTATTTCCCCCGTCCCGTGTTGCAAATGATCATCAATCAGCCGTTCGTTATCACAAATCGCGAAGGTGAATTTGATGTCACATGCACTATTCGTGGGGGCGGTCTGTCGGGGCAAGCATATGCTTTGCGCCACGGAATCAGCCGTTGCTTAGACTTATTTGAACCTGAATTACACTCGGCCTTGAAAAAAGCCGGCTTCCTGACACGCGATTCACGCGTTGTGGAACGTAAAAAACCAGGTTTGTCCAAAGCCAGAAAGCGTTTCCAATTTTCAAAACGTTAATTGGTTTTGTGTCCCAAAACACCCCACCGGAACGATGGGGTGTTTTTTTATGTCTTTGTCCCATTTACCGGCTATTTCGGTGATAAAATAATATCTGATTTTCTTAATCATCCGAAACAACATGTTCCCAAAAATAATAAGCTTAAAAAAAAGCACTTGACAGATAACTTTTAATTTGTTAAAAAAAAGAACAAAACAAGAATAAAAGGAGTTTCCCATGCTGACACCGAAACAATACCGTTTACTATCCTTTTTGCATGATAATATTAGTGAAAACGGTATTTGTCCATCATTTGAAGAAATGAAAAAAGCAGTCGGCTTAAAATCCAAATCGGGTATTCATCGTTTAATTTTGGAATTAGAAAAACGGCGTTTTATCCGGCGAACACCTGGCCATTCACGTGCATTAGAAGTTATTACCTTACCCGAAATACGCAGTTTAAAAACAAAATTAAAACCCATTATCGTTGATGCAGCCGATATTCCACTTTATGGTAAAATTGCGGCCGGAGTTCCGATTGAAGCCATCAATGAAAACGTTGAAGAAATTGCCGTCCCGCCACAAATGACCGGTGCGGGAGAACACTATGCCCTAACGGTTGAAGGCGACTCTATGAAAAACGCCGGTATTATGGATGGTGATACAGTTATCATCAAACGTGAAAAACACGTTTCTAACGGCACGATAGTCGTTGCGTTAATTGATGGATACGAAGTGACACTAAAACGTTTTTTCCGCCGTGGCAGCATGGTTGCGCTGCAACCGGAAAATGAAAAATACGAAACCCGTTTAATTGCCGCCGATCGGATTGAAGTGCAAGGAGTTCTTGTCGGTCTAATGCGTCAATATTGATACATTTTTCAATAGATTCATTCTTGATTTCGTTGTATAAAACCAAAAGCTTAAAAGGTTCTTCCTTTTAATCATGTATCAAGCGCTTTTTAACAACTGAACCCAAAATACCGATTCCCAATAAAGTTCCCGTCACAATCAGTGATACCGTCGGGGTTACATGAAACCCGAAAACGGGTGCAAAAATCTTTAACCCGATAAAAATCAAAATGACAGAAATCGCGTTTTTCAAATACGGAAAACTGGTTGTTGCACTGGAAAGCAGGAAATATTTGGCCCGCAGTCCCAAAATTGCGAAAATATTGCTTGTATAAACAATCAAAGTATCCTGTGTAATTAAAAAGATGGCGGGAATGGAATCAACCGCAAATACCACATCCATAAATTCAACAATAATCAATGCCATCAAAAGTGGCGTTGCAAACCAAATACCGCGCCGCCGAATGATAAAATGTTCACCATTTAAGGTTCGCACCATGCGCAGTTTACGCGATAAAAACCGATACAAACGACTGTCAGTGATCTTTCCTTCCTCATGCGGTTTTGAAAAAATCATCTTAATTCCCGTAAATACCAAAAAGACCGAAAATACATATAAAACAAAATGGAACCGCTCAATAATCTGAACACCCAAAAAGATCATGATTGCCCGAAAAACCACCGCCCCCAAAATACCGAAAAATAATACCCGATGATGGTATTTTTTCGGGATATGCAAACTTGAAAAAACAAGTGCCATTACAAAAATATTATCAAAAGACAGGCTTAATTCCACCAAAAAGCCGGTCAAAAATAATGTGCCGGCCTCACCCCCACGCTCATAGGCCAAAAACACACCGAATAAAGCCGCCAAAACCAAATAGAACACAACATCTTTTAAACTGCGACCGAAACTGGGTTCTTCGGCCTTTTTATGAAACACAAATAAATCCAAAAATAAAGACAGGCAGACACCTAATCCAAAAATAATCCAAATAGCGGTTTGTGACAGCATTTTTTTAATCCCTTACCATTGCTTATAACATGTGCGCATTTTAACGGTGGAATAAATAAATTTCAAGAAAAAATTTAGTTTTTTATTGACAAAAATAAAGTAAAGTGTAACATAATATATGTATAAATGTTAAAGCACTTGGGAAATGCAACATGCGCCCTATTAATCCATATTCTTTATTAAACCCAACCTTTGATATACATGATATCCATATCATTCACCTGCCAAACACGGGGACAATACATCCTAAAGTTACCTTATCTATGGCCACAACCGATCTGCCCGCCGAAGAAAAACAGGCGATTGAAAGCGCATGGGATAAAGTAACAGAAAAAGAACCTCTTTCAAATGAAGACATTGTTTCGGTTCGTTTTATGGATTTAACAACCGGTGAGGTAAAAGGAGCCTTGTCGGATTACAAAACGTGGAAAACGACGGCGCAACAAAGCTTTTATCAACGCTTCGGTGCCCTTTATATTCCTAATGCCCTGAATGTGCAATTATTGGCACAAACCGCGGATAACTTCCTGATTTTCGGGACGCGTCCCCCCAAATCAGCAGATAAATTACCGACACTGCAAGTACCGGGCGGTATGTTAACACGCCATGATATGATAAATAATCATATTTCACCCAAGACCGCTGCCTGCCGTGAATTTCACGAGGAAGTCGGGAACATCCCACTTATAAACGTTTCCTATCTGGGAGCTACATTTTATCCGGGACGGGTTTTGACAACCCTATATTACACAGCTCAAGTTTCATTTACCGCATACGATCTAAACACTTGGCGCATAGAAAACAAAGAACACATTAAAGATTTTGATGCTTTCCCCGAAACGCACTTTGTTCCGGTCACACCGGCAGGCATAAAACAGGTACTTGCCAGCAACCGCCTAAGAGAAACAGCTCAAGCAGGCCTGTTATTAAAAGGACGACAAGTATTGGGGGATAAATGGTTCCAAAATACCAAAGCAAGAACCAAAGTCCGATAAGCGTGTGCTTTTTTCTTTTCGGTTTTGTTTTTCAAAGGCCCAAATGAACAACCCGCTCACCAAATTTATCCTCTAAAACATCAATCAAACGAGACAAGCGATCATCTTCCCGATTTCGTACATCAAATAAAGACGGTTGAACCGATTGCCCGAAAACAAGATTTTGAAGCATAACCCCCGTTGCGCGATACATGATTCCAGGGCAATACAGCTTTTCCATCAGACAATGGGCTTTTTTTAAAAGGGTGAATTCGGAATTCGTCGGCACGATCAATTTCATATCAGCCTGAAATACTTGAAACGTTTTAGTGCGCACCATGACACCTAATACCCCACAATATCCGTCATATTGACGCAACCGTCGTGACGCACGATGAATATGATCGTTAAGTTCTTTTTGCAAAACGGATAATTTGTTCGTAAATATATCCAATGCATGCGTATCTTGAATAGATTGTGGCAACTTAAAAGCCGAACAAACAGGCGACACGCAAATACCTGCCAACTCATAGCGCAACCGTTCTCCATTTATTCCCAATGCTCGCCGCACCCAAACAGGATCTTTTTTTAAAAAGGATTCAATATCATAAATCCCTTTTTTCCAATACACTTTTTCTGAATTATGGCCGATTCCACAAACGTCCTTTAACCGCACATAGCGCAAAAAATCATAAATCTGATTCGGATAAATTATACAAATTCCCCCGTTTTTCTTGGCTTTATCACTAGCCAATTTGGCTAATGTTTTGGATGTGCTTAATCCGATTGAAACGGGAATATGCGTTTTCTTTAAAACAGTATCCCTGATTTTTTGCAAAAGTGTTTCATACGACAAACCGGTCAGCTGATCCATACCTGTCAAGTCCAAATACGCCTCGTCAATTGAAATTTCTTCAACATCCGGTGTAAAATTGCGTAATACACTCATAACACATCTGGAAATTCGGCGGTATCTTTCGTGACGGGCGGTCAGATAATAAACATCAGAGCCAAAACTGCTTAAACGAAACAACGGTTCTCCCATTTTAATGCCCAAGGCTTTTGCCTCGCGCGAACGGGAAACCACAACACCTTTCATACCGCCTCCTGTCGTCACACACACCGGTTTACCGTTTAAAGCGGGATTGTCAAGACGTTCACACGATACAAAAAAGCAATCGCAATCCACCAGGGCAATCATCCGTTTTTTCAAGTTGTTCATATAATATGTTCTCCTTTTGTTCTGAATAATATACCCATAAAAAAAGAACATGACAAGTGTTTTTTTAAAGCAATACTAAAGATGGGATTTGTGTTTTTTTTATTTATCGTTTATCCAACTTTATAAATCTATGACACCCGTTTTCAGACATAACCCTTTCCTTTTAAATAATAAAACAATGCCATAACGCATACGCATTCGTTAGGACAATCAAAATCCCCACCAAAAACATTAATCCTTTTTGATTGATTCGAGTGCACAAGTATGCTGCTAACGGTGCAGCAAGCACTCCACCGATAACAAGCCCCGCAACAATCTGCCAATTTCCTAAACCAATCAACATGATAAAAGCCGCCGATTGCGCCAAAACCACAAAAAATTCAGCGGCATTAACGGTTCCAATGACTTTGGAGGGTGTATTTCCTTTTGCAATCAACGTACTTGCTACAATAGGTCCCCATCCGCCTCCTCCAACCGCATCAAAAAAACCACCCGCCGCACCTAAAGGAATCAAATGTTCAATGGTATTTTTGAAATGCGGATTTTTTTTGATTTTCAATAAAATACGAATGCCTAACATCAACAAATACACGGATACAAATGGCTTTATTGTCTCCCCATCAACAACTGATAAAACGACGGCGCCTACCACACCCCCAAAAATCCCCGGAATGACCAATTTTTGAAACATATGTCCATCAATATTTTTAAACTTCCAATGCGATACCCCCGAAGCAAAGGTTGTAAAAACCTCGGCAAAATGAATACCGGCACTAGCCGTAACCAATGGCACCCCGTGAGCTATTAAAAAAGTTGTCAGGAACACACCATATGCCATACCTAAACATCCATCAATCAATTGCGCACAAAATCCCAAAAAAATAAACAATGTCATAAAAATCCACCATTTCATAAAATCAATATACTCAAAATTCCAATTTCCTTTATAAGCACTACATTTTATCAAAAAATATGTCAATCAAAATAAAGAAAAAATAAAAAAACGCCCTTAAATAGGACAGCTTAAAAAAGTTGCTACCTCTGGCCGGAGACCATAGTCATGTAGGTATGGAATAATAGCGATTTCCAATACTTTAAAGGTTCTGATATTGGTTGTTACTTGAGATGTTCCAATATTCTATTCAACAAAAGACATAAATGGAGTTGTTTTCACATCGGATATGATGGGAGTTGTCATTACTTGAGAAAAACAACGAACGTTGTAACAGCCTGATAGATGTTACGGGTAAACTAAAACTGAACAATAGGAGTTCAATACATGCTAATGAACAGTCGACATGATCAGCAAGATACAGCAGACAGGAGTAGAGACGCCCTATATCGTCAAGATAATAAGTCCATGTCAAGAATGACAAGTGCAACAGAAACTACGCCAGCTAAAGCTGTCAATCCGATGTTGCGAATGTCAAGTATGACAGAGCAAGGAACAACAAAAACATTGAAAAAAGGATTAAAGGAGGGATCTATTACATCTATGCCTTTTACTTCTTCTTTTAACAGTTCTCTTGTCGCAAATATACCAAAACGAAAATAACTTGCCCACCAATAAATGTTTTACGCAATATATCATTTAATTGCCTAATTTTTTCTGTATTCATCGGTACATCCATTTACATACTTTGGACCAAAACAAACTTTCTGAACTGCTTTAACGCATTGATATAGCTTTCATGGCTACGTCTACCGATAGTCCATTTTTGACCACAATGTCCATATTGTTCTAAAATAGTGTTGATGTTATCAGCCAATTGCTTTGCTGTATAATTTTCTTTTTCACATACTTTGGCAATTCTCCATGCATAGTCAATAGCTGTTGATGGATTGCCATTAATCGAAAATTCTCTATATCCTCTTTGGACTAAGTAAGCTTGAAATTGATTTAACATATTTTGTCCTTTCTTTATTATTATTGTTCAACTGATACAATATCTGTCATAACTGCACAACCACGTTCGGCTTCACGTTGACAAGCTTCTATTGCTTCTCTTAAAGACCAATAAATTGTTGGAATTAAAATTCCATTTACTTTTATTTGATACATAATAAAATCCTTTCTTTTCCGTTGGTTATAGGCATATTATATCGCGTTTTTAGTCATTCGCGAGCCCCTTAAACGCAAAAAAAAATTAGAAAAATTCTACTTTTTTATCATTTTTAGCACAAAATTAGTAAATTGAACGGAACTTAAGTTTTTATAAGGAGTTAGCATACTATTTGAGTATATTACAATAAAAAAAGCCCCGCCAATGGTGGGGCTTCATTGTTTTTAACAGATTAAAAATTATATCTGAAATTTACTAACCCACTATGATCTGTATAATCTTTTTTGAATTTTCCTTCATAGCTTAAAGCAAATTCCATATTATCGATTGTCATCCCGAGTTTAGCACCAGTTTCTACACCAAAACGTTCAAGTGTATCGCCGGTTGTCACATAACTGGAACCATTGGCCAGATAGACCGTCGCACCACCTTTATCATTTTTGATATCATAAGTGGCTGCTAATTTTAGCTCAGGAGTAAATACGGCATTTTCTGTCACAAATGTCATACTGGCGCGACCACCCAACACACCCGTTAATGTATTGGTTTTATCAGACTTAATATGCTGATCGGCCGTGTCAGTATAATTGTGTATATTAGTCCATAAATAACGTAATCCTGTTTCAGGTGTTAATATGGCATTATTGATATGGAAGTTATAACCAGCCATGATTTGTGAGTAAATTGCATCCATATCATAATCGGCATTTACCCTTGTCCCACCAACATTTTTGTCTTCATTATATTTTGAACGACCATAAGTCGCAACACCGTTGACAAAAGCGTTTTTAATTGTTTTTTCAGCATAAACAATTCCTGTATGTGTATCAACATCTGTGGAACGTCCGGTAGCATCAATATCGGAGTTTGTATAGGCATAACCTAAACCGATTTTTAATCCTTCTGCAACTTCACCATCAACACCCATAGCTAAACCATATGTTTTAGCATCAAAGCCTTGTGCTTCATCCAATTTGGATTTATTGGCTAAACCTTGAGCCCAAAGTCCTGTGTTTTTAAAGGCATCACCAGAAGAACGTCCTTGTGGGGCTGGTCCGCCAAAACGTCCACCGACAGCACTTGCAATTTGACTATTGATTGCACCTGCTGTTGCTTGTCCGGTGGGAGCTGAATCCGGTTGTAAAGCTTTGATAGCGTCTTTAAAGGCAACAGGATTTGTTTGTGATAAAGTATTTAAGTGATCTGCAACTTTTGCTGCACCAGAGCCGGGAGCAAAACTATCGCTATCAAGCCACGCAGTTGCAGTGGATTTATCATTGTTATCACCACCAACATCACCGATAACGTCCGCAGATGTTGCTTTGCCTGTTATAGAGAAGAGACCATCTCCTAAATCTTTAAATTCATAGCGTGCATTTTGACTTAATGTTGCAAACTTACCGTCGACATTACCATCTAAAATTTTAAATTCTTTTGTTTCATCTTTTGCTAGTACGCCAGTATCCAAAGTCAAATTTAAACTTGTTCCGGTTTCGCTGACTGAAATTGTATCAGCAACAATTTTACCAAAATCTTCTTTACCGGATACACGGAATGCTAATGTTGCATTATCGGCAATTTCAATAGAGTTCGCAGTTAATGTATTTGTGCTCAAATCCAAAGAGTTTTGTACATTTACAGAACCAAAAGTTAAATCTTTAGCGAGTGTTGAGGCTTTTGTTAAATTTGTTGTTCCTAACAATCCCTTATCCAAATTCCCCCAAGTATTAACAATACCATTAGTGTTGTCAAATGTTCCTGTGACACCTGAAATCAAACCGGTATATATACCATTATTTGTTAAATTACCTTTTATTGTTCCTTCATTAGTGACTGTCGCACTATTTACGATATCAGCACGCAATGCTCCCAAAACATTCAATTTCGCTTCATCAGATAAATTGATAATTGAAACAGGTTTGGAAAAATCAATACGGTCCCCACTTGTATATTTTTGTTGCGTTGTTTTTAAGGTCGCACCGCTGGCAACTGTTAATTGAGCTGTGTCGCTTAAGTTGATATTTTGTGCTAAAATTTCATTAGCAATAAAATATCCTTCGGCAGCATGATTTGCATCATCTACCCAATTTTGTGCTTCATCAATTCCGTTTCCACCATTAAAGGTTAAAGATGAAGTGCCGGAGATATTAATTTCTCCACCTTCACTTATTGTATCTTCAGTTTCTCCACCGTCTGAATAGTTAAAGGCACCAATAAAACCTTTATTAACAGTTATATTGCTGTTTGTAATGTTTATTTCACCTTTTGTTGCACCATCTGTTCGGGATAAAAGATGCGATGCATTTAATGTAATGGTTGCATTTGAAATATTGATTTTTGGTTCTCCTGCCAATTCTGAATCAGAAGCAAGATTAAACGTTCCACCTGTAATATCCAGGTTATTATGTCCGCCTAATTCCGAATTAGTCATAGTAAATGAGCCACCGGCAACAGATATTGTTTGGTCCGAATATATACCTGTATTAGTTAAATTTAGATTAGCATTAATCGTTAAATTTTCATTATAATTTTGTTCATTCTCTTCACCGGATATTGTTAAATCTTCTGTAATACTTTTCGCCATAGTTGGTATTGCTATCATAGCCCCAACCAAGATAGTGGCATTAAACAATGCACACTTTCTTAAGATGCTGGCATATTTATGTGATAACTCCATAAGTGTTGTTTTGGAATATTTCATTACGGAATCCTTTCTTTAATTGTTAACAATGAAAGACTTTTTTATCTTTCGTTACCCATTAGACCACAAACCAACGATTGTGGTCATTCTGGATTTGTTCAAGTTAGCACTGGGTCTATAAACAGCTTAAAATCCTTGATTTTCTTTAATTTTTAAATAATTTTTTCAAAATATACACAAAATACAAAAGTATGAAAAACGTGGTTGATTTTATCGTTCTATTAAATGAGCCACTTTTTTTAACTTTATTTATCAGGAGGTATAACATGGCAGTTATTGGCTACATCAG
>CALXVS010000019.1 GCA_944392145.1 uncultured Alphaproteobacteria bacterium
CGTCTCTCACGCGCCCTACCTGTCGGCGGTCGCGTTCGCCGAACTTTTTGTAAGTTCTCACCCTGACCGGATTAACCATAAAAAAATCCCCGTGAAAACGGGGACTTTTTTATGGCGCACCCGGCAGGATTCGAACTTACAACCTTCTGATCCGTAGTCAGATGCTCTATCCAATTGAGCTACGGGTGCCTCTTTTATGAAAAAGAGGATACACAACTTTAAAACAAAATGCAAGTCTTTTTTTTATTTTTTTTAAAAAATATGCTGCATACCTATCTTGGAATTTAAATTTATTCTTTTACCGCTTTTAAATCCCCTTTTAAATACTTTTTTAAAATCCGCACAACCTGACGAATGGTTTCTTCTTTGGCACCCGCTGTTGAAATTCTATGCCATGTAATACGCCCTGTTTTCAAATTCAATTGAGATACAAGTTCACATTCCCGCCGTACATCTGACGGGTTTCGCAATCTTTTTTCCACGCGGCGCGTGCGTTCTTCTAAAGGAGCTTCCATCCACAATCCCACAAACGGAACATTCGCTTCTTTGGACAAAAACTTGGCAGCTTCACGTTCTACAGAATTATAAAACAAGGCATCAATAATCACACAAGACCCTTGTGCTAAGGCAGCACGCGCTTGCTGACGCAACACATCATAAACCACTTTTTCAAATGCCGGTGTTGCATACGTCGGATCCAACGTCTGTTCGGGCTTTAAGCCCAAAATTTGCTTACGCACAATATCGTCCCGCACAATGACCGCTCCTGGTGCCGGATTCATAAGCCCCCCAATTTCACGCGCAACACGGCTTTTACCGCTGCCGGATAATCCACCACAGGCAATTAAAATCGGGCGAAACGGTGTCATAAAATGGCATGCCAAATCAAAATATCCGCGCGCTTCCCGTATAGCTTGACGGCGTGAAATTCCCTTTAAAATCGTCGTTTTTTTGGCCCACACATGTGCCCGCCGCATCGCCCGCACGGATTGATACAAACTCATCAAAGGAAATCCAGCCATATCATTTGTATAGGCCATGTAATGGTTAAATAAAATATTGGCTAATCGTCGTAATCCACGATACTCCAAATCCATTGTTAAATTGGCTAAATCATAAAGTGTATCTGTTTTATCTAATGCTTCATTATATTCAACAGGTGAAAAAAACAAAAAATGACCATCCTCAAATGCAATATTGGACAATAACAACTCACCGTGACATTTACGCACATGACCGGCTTTTTGCCGAAACTGAATCAATGCCGCATGGGCATTCACGTTATCCAAACACCGTTTTGTCCAAGAATCAAGATGCTTTTTATCAAATAAATCCGCGCAAAAAAGCGAACTGATAGATTCAATCTCTAAAATAATACGTTTTAATTCTTCAGGTCCCCACTTATGGTGAAATGTTTGCGCTTTAGCATGCAAATCAGCCAATTGTTCCGCCATATCCATTGCCTCAAACCGATCAAAAGTCCCGTTTTCAATCATGTTTTCAACCAAACAGTCATCCGGAATACGGCGCATTTTTAAAACGGTATCCACCTCTTCACCTTGACGCCCCCCTAAAACAATTTGGCCATTTTTCAAACGCCGCACAGAAACAATCCCCTCAATCAAATGCGGGGCATAAACCGTTGATCGCTTCATTTCTGATACACAGGCCAACCGCCGTTTTTCCGGTGTTGAAAAATCAACATTCGGATACAACACCGCTCGTTTTAATTTATAAGCATAAACATCTGTCAAAAACAGCCATGAAATATGTGATTGTTTTACAACAACCGGATTTTGCACCCCATAAAACGCCGGATCAGATAATACCTTAACAATTTCATTTTGTGTTTGAAAAATCATAAATACCCCAATTTCACGCTCTAACAACCGGTTCAGGATGAATCAACACATCCGCTTCGGGATATTTTTGGCGAATAGCCGCTTCAATTTCATCCGTGATGTTATGGGCATGCCGCAATGTCAACGCACCATCTAAACAAATGCAAAACTGTACAAAAACACGATTGCCCGATTGACGTGTTTTTAAATCCGTAACATCCTGCACTTCGTTAAAATCAAGAGCAATTTTCCGAATCGCCCGTCGAAACGATTCGGGCATTTCCCGATCCATTAACATATGACAGGATTCACGACAAATCTGATACACCACGTAAAACAAATAAAGACTCACCAAAATACCGAAAACCGCATCAACAAAATACCATTGAAACCAGGCCGATAAAATAATGGACACGACGACACCAATATTCATACCGATATCGCCAGTATAATGTGCACGATCGGCCTTGATAGATAACGAATTCGTGCGTTTAATCACATATGTTTGAAACCAAACCAACGCAATGGTTGCAACAATGGCGATCAACGTAATCACAATACCCGACATAGCCGCTTCAATCGGCACGGGGTGCATTAACCGTTCAATGGCTTCCCGCAATAAAAACAGAGCCGCCATTAAAATAATAAAGCCTTGAACCAAACTGCCCAATCCCTGCGCTTTTCCGTGACCGAATCGGTGATCCGAATCGGCCGGTTCGTTTGATTGACGCACAGCAATATAATTGACACCCGATGTCATGCCGTCTTGAATGGAATCAAACAAACTGGATAAAATCGCCATAGAACCGGTCATCAGATATGTTACCAACTTCAACAAAATCAAACCGCCGGCCGTTACAACAGAAGCCACACTGGCCCACGTCATTAGGCGTTCTTGTGTTATAGATGTGTTCATAAGCACTTTATATCGTATTTTTTTTCTTTTTTCCATAGCTTTTTTACAAAAAAGTTCTATATTATATCATAATACGCTATTCAAAATAGATAAGAGGAAAACCATGGCAAATCCATATGACCTGTTGGGGGTATCCAAAACCGCATCGGCGGCCGAGATAAAAAAAGCCTATCACAAATTAGCCCGAACACTGCATCCGGATGTGAATCCGGATAAAAAAGCCGCCGAAAAATTTAAAGCGGTCAGTGCCGCTTATGAACTGTTATCCGATAAAGACAAACGCACCCGCTATGATCAGGGATTGATAGATGAAAACGGCAATCCGACACCGTTCGGCGCAGGTGCCTATGATGGAACCGGTTTTGGCAGTGGCTTTCGGGGGACCGGTGCCGGTGGCGGACGAACCTATTATCGCAATATTAATCCCGAAGATTTGGCCTCTATGTTCGGCGGAGCAGGCGGATTTAATTTTTCCGACCTGTTCGGATTCGGTGGGAACCAAAACCGCGGCACATCCGGTTTCAGTGGTGGTTTTGATTTTAACACCAACCGTCAATCCCGCGGGCAAGATGTGTCGTATCAGTTGGATATCCCCTTTGATCTGGCCATCACGGGCGGGGAAACAACCGTTGAAATATCGGGTGGGAAACGCTTAAAAATCAAAATTCCGGCTGGCGTATCCGATGGTGCTACCCTGCGTTTAAAAGGTCAAGGGCAAAACGGTGGAGATGCGTTAATTAAAATCGGTGTCAAAAAAAGTACTTTGTTCACACGGGAAGAAAATAACGTGATTTTAACCCTTCCCTTGACATTGAAAGAAGCAATCTTGGGAACCAAACTAACCATTCCGACACCATCGGGAAAGGTTGCCATTAAGATTCCACCTGCCTCCGGATCGGATAAGACCCTGCGCCTGAAAGGAAAAGGCGTCACAGGGAAAGGCGATTTATTGGTCAAACTGTCTGTTGTCTTACCAGAAAAAAGCCCCATTTTAAGTGAGTTAGCCGATAAATTACCGCCGCAAAAAAACCCGCGTCCGTTTTAATATAACCGCTTACCTGTTTTCATTGAATCTAAAGGATACTTGATGCCAACACGGACACATAAAAAGAAAAAAAGCGTGCAGCCCTCCTATTTTGATCCGAAAACATCCGGATTGATGTATGTGATATTAATGTTATTGCTTTCCCTTATCTTGGGGGCAGCTGTTACAGGGCTTTTAACCCCCTAAAAAAACAGTCCCATTCCTTAATCTAAAAAATCATACAGGCTGTCAAACCGGGCAGCATACATAATTTCACGCACTTTTCCTTTGGCTCCCTTAACACTCAACCGAACGTTTTTGGATGAGGCTTCGTCATGTGCGATTACAAACATCCCCAAAGCTGCTGAATCAATAAAATCACATTCGGACAAGTTGAAAACAACTTTTTTCGTTGTGCCGCTTTTAATCAATGAAATAATTTCAAAAAACTCATCGTGATCCCGAAACGTAAACGAACCGCGAATTTTAATTTCCTTTTCTTTGTCACCCTCTATCGTTTTATAGTGCATATTTCCCCCTTAAATAACAAACAGTGTGTTTATTATCTAAGGCTTTTTTTTTGAAAAACAAGATAGACAGGCGTTCTACCGGCATTTAAAGCCTTTTGTTCATATCTGGTCGGCACCCAATCCACGGGCGGGCAAGACGTATCTTTGTTTATTTGTTCAAATAACCCGTTTTGGGCAATCTGATCCAAAGTCCACTCGGCATATGCGGCGACATCCGTTGCCACATACAACAGACCACCTGTTTTCATTAAACGGCTTAAATGCTTTAAATTAGCCGCATTGATAAATCGCCGTTCGGCATGCCGTGCCTTCGGCCACGGATCGGGATACAACACAAAAACCCTGTTAAATACGCCATTTGGAAAATATGGAAACAACTCACGCACGTCATCAGGCCACACCCGAACATTATCCACCCGTCCGGGTTCTAATGCCGTTGTCGTTGATTCACGTAAATGCGTTCCCGTTACGTGTGCCAAAAGTGATGATACACCATTTAAAAACGGTTCAGCACCAATAAAGCCGACAGCGGGTTGTTGAAATGCCAATGCCGCTAAATGTTCACCCCCGCCAAAACCAACCTCTAAACAAAACGATGAAACTGGAGCGCTGAATAATGCAGGCATATTAAATTTTTCCCCTTTTTTGGGTATCTTCGGTGTCAAACGCGGCAACAATTCATCCAACAGTTTCTGGCGCGACGCTTTAATTGCCTTACCACGTCGCCGTCCAAAAAAACGAATTTCGTGCCCAACATCCTCTCCGAATGAAACTGTATACACGGGAACTTTATCATCCGAAATAAAACTTTGCGTCATTTGAACCCCTTAAAAAAAACAAAAGATATACTTATTTATAACCCAATCGTGTATTTTAAACAACATAATGAACCCCTCACCTAAAATAATTTTCCATTGGGGTATATAACTGGCAAACTTAGCTACACCTATTGCTTCAACTGATTAAGTTCCCGATTCAAAACCTGCTCAATCATCGGCGGTAAATTTTTTTTCAACCACTCGTTCAATAAAATGCGCATCCGTTTTTCTGCTTCGGGCGTTAAAGAAATCGTATCCGTCGAATCGGCAGACGATTTTGCCATTTTCATTAACGCACGACGTGCCTGTTGACGCATATCGGCACCAGGGGCAATATCCACTCGCATATCGGGTGTCAGAACGAATAAATCCGCACCAGATAAACTGTCTTCATCCGATGCCCACTCTATTGGATGTTCTAACAAAAAGACATCTTCTTTTACATCCGATGCTAAGGTATCCGACGTATCCAAGTCTAAATCATGCAAGGTCAACAAACCGTCAGCATGCGGTGTTTTGGGCTTTTTTCGGCCATTAAGCTCATCCGTCAACATACCACGGATAGTGGCTAAAATATCATCAACCGACAGCTGTTCTTCTTCCTGCATAAGTCCCTCTACCGTTTAATCAATTCCGTAACCAATCCATTGATTTTTAACGTCTTCATAATAAGCCCGCGGATCATACGGCTTCACATTCAAATTCAACCCGGCCTGATTCATCTGTCCAATTGCCGACATCAACGTAAAAGCAGCCACAATTTCATCGCGATGCACTTTAACAAGGCTGACCTGATTATCCAAATGTTCCTGTTCAGCATCCAAAACATCCAAAACCGTGCGAGATCCAACCTTTGCTTCACGAATCACGCCATCAAGAGCAATTTTTGAAGCCTTGATTTGAGCTTTGATTGATTCAATTTGTGCTTTTGTTGCTTGATACTGTTCCCATGCGGCAATCGTATCCGAGCGTACATCCTGACATGTTTTGGCCCACAAAATCCGATAACGATTTTCTAAATTTTTGGCCTGACGCACCTCGGCATATTCACTGCCGGATTGAAATAATGGAATAGAAACATTGGCAGCGACACGCCAATAATCCGCCTGCTCTACGGTCAAATTTTCCCGTTGGCGACCAATACCGGCTGTAATATTAACTTCCGGCAACAAAGCCCCTTTCTTGGCTGAAACACTGAATCCGGCGGCTTCACGGACATATTCGGCCGCTTTAATCTGTGGATTATTCTTCATTGCCAAATTGATTGCCTCATCCAACGTTTCGGGCAATCGCACCGGCACCTCTTCCACATCCTTCAATTGGTTGGGTTCAATACCAACTACACTGAAAAAGCGGGCCTCCGAAACTTTCAAATCTCCTTCTGCGGCAATCCGGCTAGCTGTCGCACCGGAAACACGTGCTTCGGACTGCGCCACGTCGGTACGGGTCAACTCACCAACCTTAAACCGCTTACGATATGATTCTAAATGTCGTTTTAATACGTTTTCGTTGTTGATTTGAAGATCTAAAACCGCTTTATCACGAATAACATCCATATAGGCAGTTGTCGCATCCAACAACGTTGTCTGTTCGGTTGAAAGCAAATTTGACCGACCGGCACGCACATTCATTTTAGCACTATCCACCGTATTTTTCGTTGACAATCCTGAAAAAACCGGCTGTGTAAAATTCAAAGAAATATCACTGGGATTTTGATACCGTTTTAACCCGTCGTCTAAAACCGTATTATCATAATCATACTTATTGTATGAACGCCCAATATTACCATCAGCCGTCAATCGGGGACGATAACCGGATTTAGCAATAGCGACTGTCTCATCCGTTGCTTTCAAATTAGATCGCTCGGCTGTAATGGTCAACGAATTTTCATATGTATAGGCCAAAACATCAAACAACGTATCGGCTGCTGCCACATGCGAAACCCCACATAAAAGAGCAGCTAACAAACTGATTTTTTTAATCATTTTCTTTTATTTTCTCCTTTTTTATGTGGTTAGGATAAAGCATTTTTAAAAAAAATTCAAGCATTTTTATTTTTTTTCTTGACGAAAAAATCAAAAAACGCTAAAGTGTGTTTCATGCTTTTTGGCCGGTTGGCAGAATGGCTTATGCAGAGGACTGCAAATCCTTTTATATCGGTTCGATTCCGGTACCGGCCTCCAAAAAAAGATAAAATATAAAAAAAAGACTTGCATTTTGTTTTTTTATGGGATATAAAAGCATTGTTTCCTATTCCGGCGTAGCTCAGTGGTAGAGTAGGTGACTGTTAATCACTTGGTCGTAGGTTCGAGCCCTACCGCCGGAGCCATTTAAAACCCGCCTTAATCAGGCGGGTTTTATGTTTAAAGACATCAGGATTCATTTTTTTAAATATCTATACCTTGCTTTTTCACTTTTTTTGCGCTATAAACTTTTTCAAATCATTTTAACAAATATTCCGGCATAAACGCTTTACCCGTTTCCACTTTAAACAGAAAGAAGACGACATGACAAAAGTAACACCCGATTTTTGCTATCGCCTAAATGGTCGGGGTGGTGCTGCGCGCATTGATATTGATGACCTAACCCCGAAAACACCCGGGTCCTTGTGGATTCACATAGATTATAAAGATGAGGAAAACCAAGAACTCATCAAAAAAATGAAGCTGGATAAAAGCATCACGGAAAATTTGCTGGATCCGGATACAAGCCCCCGCTATTATTCTCATAAAAATGGCCTTTTAGTTGTCATGAGAGGCGTCAACACACAAAAAAATGCCGAAATTGACGATATGATCGCTTTACACATGTGGATTGAAGAGCGTCGGATTTTAACCCTGTCGCACCGTTACACTCCATCAGTCAAAAAAGTTCGCTCTTTATTGAAAAAAGGGCATGGCCCATTGACACCCGTTGACTGTTTTTTGGCTTTAGCCGGACAAATGACCGAAAATATTTCAGGTGCCATCGCCAAAATTGATGATGAGGTTGACGAGATTGAAGAAGCCGTTATTGAACAAGACAGCTATAACAACAAAGAACTCCGCCAAATGGTCAGCCAATTACGCCATAAAATTGTGGGGTTACGCCGCTATATTGTTCCCCAACGTGATGTTGTTAAAGTTATGAAAAATGTTTCGCATCCTTTATTACTGCCCGAACATTTGGTGCAGCTTCGGGAAATCTATCTGGATTTAACAAAAGCAGTGGAAGATTTGAATTATGCACGCGATCATTCTAACGTTACGCAAGAAGAATTAGATTCAAAAACCAGCATCAACATCAGCCAAACAATGTATATTATGTCTATTGTGATGGTTATTTTCACGCCTTTGACATTTATCACCGGCTTGTTGGGTGCAAACATTGGCGGCATTCCTTTTGCCGACCATCCCGGGGGCTTTTGGATCATCAGTGCTTTTTTAGTAATCGTTGCCGGACTTCAATTAACGTTGCTTAAAAAAATGAAATGGTTTTAAAAAACTTTTATCTCCTCTCTGATTCAATTCATAATTTTTCAGGGGTATATTGGTAAAAAAAGGTATTCTGAATGTTTTTTTAAGTTGACTTTTGGCTTTCTTCAGATACATAATGAAAATATCTTTTGTATTTATTCAACCATTGGGGGTTTATATGAAAAAAACATTGTTAAACTGTGTTGCACTGTCCGCTTTATTCAGCATATCGGTCTTGGCACAAGAAGCACCGGAAACGGCTTCAATTGATAATACGGCGCCAATACCGGCGGTAATTGAGGTAAAGCCCGGCGCGGACACATCTGCCCCGGCGTCAATAGATTCAAACACCGAATCAAATAACCAAAAGTCTGATACATCCTCTAATACCATCCCCCAATCGGAACAAAAAACTACCCCTACGGTTTCCATATCCACAGATACGGAATCACCGACTAATGATACTTTTGTTCAAGCCGAACTTGAAGCCGCGTTTCAAGCTTTCATAGCAGATGGCGGTTTGAAAACCGAAAATCCACTCATTTTTGAACAACGTGGACGCGATTTCCTTGTCACCATTCCCGAACTGAAAGTTCCCGTTACCGATGGTCAAAAAGTTTTACCGGCACAAACCGTGACTTTAACACGTGTTGAAGATTTTGCTACTTCACCGCAATTTCAGGTTAAAATGGACTTTTTAACAAAAATGCAATCCCTTTTAAAACTGGTTTCCGATGACGCGACAGTTGACGCAGATCGTTATGTCCAAGACATGTTGTGGGTTCCTCGTTTGCAACTGATTTCCAACAACTCTATTCAGGCGGAAAATTTAACATTATCATTTCCCGAACACATGACGGCAAGTATTAAATCAATGGTATCGGATGTTTTGGCAAAAACTCAGGCAGAAGCAGGGAAGATGGATGTCGCCGGTGCAAGCGATGCCTATGACATCACCGTTTTAACGCCCTTTGCCGAAATTATTGTGCCGCGTTTAAGTTATCACCACACACTGGTCGGAACGGAAATAACAGGAGATGAGGCACTTCAAACACTGACTGCCGCACACGGCACATCATCTGTTGAAATACCAGAGTTTACAGTTTCGTCCCTGTTAGCGCCTGATCAAAAGTTAAGTGGTGGTTTTGTATCGTCGGTTCAATTTTTACCGACACAAATACAGGTGCGTTTAAATTTAAAAGACTTAAAGTTAACACCCAGCGTATCTTCTCTGATGCCGGAACAAGTGGCTATCAATGTTATACTGGACAATTTAAAAACAGCCGATTTAATTCATTTATGGCACACACAAAAACAAATCCAAAACCTAACTGATAAAGGCGAGGATGTTTCTGCCGAACTTGAAAAGCAGTTAGAAAATCAAATTCAAACTGTTCTTAAAACACTTACCATTCGGATACCGGAAGTGTCGGCATATAACAATCAAGCCGGTATTAAAATTGCCGGTGTCGCCGAACACTTGAATGACGAACCGCAAATTGATTTGACTGTATCAATCACAAACTTTGATTTAATTTCACCACCAGCAAAAAAGATTGATACGGTCAAATGCACCGATTTGGTTCAACAGGTTTCCGAAAATCAGAATAACACTACTCTTGTGCATCAAATGCAGGTTGAATGCATGCCCGAAACCGGTATTTTAGAGGATTTACGCCCCTATTTAAGCAGTGCTGCCCATACGGTAAATGAAGCTGGACAACCAGTTGATACATTCCTGATTTCCTATCAAAACCGACAAATCAGCATCAATGGGCAACCGCTTCCCAATACTCTATTACCAACAGATGCCTTGAAACCAACCAAAATTGAGCAACAAAATACGTTGCCTTTGGATGAGGAAACACCCCATAATGAAAACGATATAAATACAGAATCTGTCAGCACAAATGATAAGATATCTGCCGAATCAGTAAGCGATAACGGTGAAGCCCGTTAAATGGTATGATTAATCTTGAAAACATAACGCCTGATGTATTGGCAGAAAATTTTTCTTTTTTGGACAATTGGGAAGATAAATACCGTTACCTGATTGAGTTGGGGGACTCGTTACCCCCATTCAATCCGGCTGACAGGACACCTGAAAACCGTGTTGATGGATGCATGAGTCAAGTTTGGATGACACATACCCGTCTTGAAAACGGACGACATATTTTCAAAATGGACAGTGATGCCCATATTGTCCGCGGTCTTCAAGCCGTTTTATTGATCCATATCAATAACCGTACAACAGACGAAATACACACGTGTGCCTTAAATACAATTTTTGAAAAACTGGGATTAGGTGAACACCTTTCAGGAACACGCCGTAACGGTTTTGCCGCTATGATTGACCGCATCTATCACGAAATAATTTAAAATACGCAGGAATAAGCAAAAAAAAGAGTTATGCATTTATGTGCATAACTCTTTCTTTTTTTCTTTACAAGATATAAAAATCAACCCCGCTGACGATCCAAAAAGAACAAAACCCGGGCAATGTCCTTTTTAGTGACGGCAGCATACATCGGCGTAATCGGCTACCGATACAAAATGTTATTTCCGCCGGATAATTCCGCAACTGTTGCGTTATTTCCCAAACGTGCCTGAACACAAGCCGGCACCAATTCTAAATCGGTTTTAAAAGATATTTTAAAAAGTGTGCCTTCAATTGCTTTTTCAATACATAAACCGATGATGCGCCATCTGCCCAAGTCACTAACTGAATTATACCATTTTTTAAATCTTTTGCCCCATAAATTTCTAAATTTGTCAGGGGAATGTTCTTTACTACAGTTTCGGTCATACAATTTTCTTTCATAAAAAAACAATCAACCGGTCTTACCGTTCCATAAAATGATCTAACATTCTCGCAATCACCGATAATGAAGGTGCCTTAGGAGACAGAGCCTTTAAATCCGCCCTATATGCTTGTTCTGTTCGGGAAAAACAGATTTTTTCATCTTCCGTAATAGAATCCACTATACCCGCTGCTGTTTTATGCACTTGAATAAACAAAGGATTCTTGTGTAAATTTTGCCCTGCACACATTTTAATAAATGCCGGATCAAAATATTTACGTGGCAATCGTAAAAACATTGGATCACAATGCTGTGTTCCCAAATGAATCATATCACCTTGTTCTTCCACAAAATGTACGGTTATACAATACGAATATCCCTGTCCCATACTTTCTCCTAACGGCCATAAGATGATTTAATTTTCATATACCATGAACGCCCCTGTCTAACACCACTTCGCATAGTATTTTGCCGATCGGGTATAATACGTGCGCCGTTTTTCAAAACACCGGCTGGTCGCCCTTGTCGCCAAGACGGCGTTTCCTTTCCCTCCAAAGTAAATTTCGGACGCTCTACGGATGGCATCACTGACTCTGCCGTTTCCTTTGGTGGTTCAACAGGTCTGCAATATGTTTCCGCATTTTGCGTTTCCGAACAAATTTCTCTGTTTTCAAAACGTGCCCGCATAAACTCTGGCACATACGAACGTCCCAATTCAGTCAACCGTGCATAATTAAGAGCAACCAAATAAATATCATCCCACATAGCAGGCGTAAAATCATAATCGCAAACAAACCGAAACTTTCCGTTTTTCATATGGTTATATTCTTTTTTTATTGCACAACCAATGACGGTTTCAAACTGTTTTTCATTTTTTTGACCGGGCATACCCCATCGCCCCTTTTCTTTTTCGCGACGCACAACTTTCTCAACCAACTCTTGCGCTTCCAAACATACCAAAACGGGGCGTTCCTTACCATGTATAACCGCATTGCGTAACGGCAACGACAACTCTTTTAAAAAATGCTCTTCCGCACAAGCCATTTCAGTATAATATTCATCTACACTGCCGTAAACACGGCGCATCTGTTCATCTTTTTCCCAACGCTCTTCAATCCGCTTTCGTTCTAAATATGCGCGGCGTTCATTAAAATCATTAAAATGCCATTGTGCGCGCTGTTCTTCAAAAAACGTCTCATCATATTCCTGTGGTAAAAATGAACCGATACCGGTATAAAACATCCCATAGGGACACTCTATTTGGGATACTTTTTCTGGATCCGAATTAAAGTAGCACACCCGCATTTCCAACGGTTCAAGCAAAAAATCATGCCGTTCCAATCGTTTTAAAACAGATTGCTGCGCCTTTGATAAAGGAAACGATCCAAACAAGACTCGTTCTTGGGATTGTTTTGTCTGTGCCGTATAAAGATCAAAAGTATCATCGTTGACCGTAATACCAGCTAAAATTATTTTTTTACTTTCGAACATATGTCCCACGCCTTTCCATTAAAACACACAGCAATTTCTTGCACTCTCCCCTTGTTTAAGGATACCAAAAATTTGTTAAATGTCAAATGAAATTTGTCTATATTTTTTAATTTTTTATAACAAAATGATTTTTATGTTTTTTTAAGTTGCATCTTTTATCTTTTGGATATATGATGAAATAAATGAAACAACTAACGTTAAACGACATACGAACTTTTCAGCCTCCTTTTTTTGAAATTTTAATGAAGCATCGGGGGCAATGGCATGTAGCTGGCGCAACCGCAGCACCGGTTATTTTTTTGTTGGATAAAAATAACAAAACAGCCTGTCTCCACGGATTTGGTAATTCTACTCTTTCACAACGTTTTTCATGGGCAAAAACAGCACTCATGGGATTAAAAAAAGAGTATGATACTTTCATGCAAACAGCAGCACCATTAATGTACCAATTTATCCGATCACGTTCCATATTTGTTTTATATGAACAGGGGGATAGCGAAACTGTCTTTAACTATTTTGATAAAAAAACCCTTAAAGGCGAATCATCTATGGGTAGCTGCAGTCAAGTTATATCAAATAATGATGTTTTTTCTGTCATTCAGTTCAATGCTTCTCAATACGTACCTGATGTATGTCTTTTAGCCCATGAAATGAGTCATCACGCGGATCGTGTTCCGCTGCACATAACGGACAAGCTTAATTTTATTCATATGAGCTTTTCCGATACACCGCTTTTTAAAAACACACTGGCCTATGAAATTGCTGCACATCCCCAATTAGGACTGGCCGCACAAACTGATGCGATGATGCGTCAAAAAATTCAAGATAATGAATACAATGAAACACATTATTATAATGAAATGTTCGCTCGTCTAAATACGTTATTTATTGACAATCCGATATGGTTCAAAAAAAATCATCCCGTAATGGGTAATTTGCTGGAACACGTTGCACAACATATAATCACACTAAAAACACAACCGTCCGTGTTTGATACGTATCATAACTCCGTGTTCAAATACTATCAAGATACTCTGTTGGACAAGAGTGCAGAACAACCTTTAAACCATCTGAAAATGCTACAAAAAATGCCCCACTTAAAAGGAGAACAAATTGAATGGATACAAGAAGCCGGGATAAACATCACATTACCACCTGACGTTTTACGTAACCAATTAAACTACTGTCTGCTAAAACAGGCAAAAGTCTTGTTGAATACAACCATTCACCGTTTTTACAAAAAAACAAAAACAATAGAACGCATATTTAAAAAAAATCACCAATATATTTTATGCAATCGTCATCGTTTGTATCAACAAACACTTCCTATTACCCGTCCCCCAATACCGTTTTGTATAAAGGAATACCAACGCCATGATTAAATTTACCATTTTTCCTTTCATGATCACCGCTGTTTTATCGGTCAGCACGGTTTCTTATGCCGAATTACGAAATTATGAGGCAAACTATGCACCAACAAACATGTTTGCACCGCCTCAAAATCCTTATCCCAAACCCGTTTGGCAAGAAATAAAACCCTATCAGCAACCCAAAAAACTACCAACCATTCAAGATGGCAGTTGGGGAATAAAAGATTTATCAAAACAAAAAAAACGTAAGACCGGCCCAAAGTATCAACCCATGGGGCAGGAACAACTTTATAAGACCAATCACGATCCTTTTATGCCCGACTTGTCCTATCCCAAGCCATCCCGACAGCAACATTATACACCGCCCAAAATGCAACCAATGGTCGGTCTGACAAATACAGTTCCAAAATTTGAACCAATTCCCTCTTCTTTAAGGCATCCACCAAAATCTGGTGCACAACACATCAGTCCCGCACAACTTACGGGGCCCATACCACAACGCCCCAAACCATTGTATGGGCGGCGGCCAGTTCAACCATTACCACGGGTTGAACCGAAACCCATACAGCAAACAGATCTTTTGACACCACCACCGAATCCGCTTTTGGAACAAATGAATCGGAAAAACCCGTTTATTGAACAAATGAAAAAAGATAACCCCAGAGCTTTTTATCATTAAAGGATGATTTGTTTTTTACCCCGACACCTCACAGAAATCAATCCTTGGAGTATAAAAAAATAAGGTCATCCTTTAAGATGACCTTATTTTTAACCATTTATCTCAGCAATATTGCCGATCTTGAAAAGAACGCATAAACACTTCATTTTGTAAGCGCACCTGCTTTTGCAGTTTACCCAATTCTAACGAACCTTTTAATAAATGCTTTTCATACACTTCAGCACGCTTTTGATAATAGGCCAAACGAATTTGACTTTTAATGATAGCGGCATTTTCACCGGGACGCACATCCAATAAACGGCGTTGTGTAGCAAAATAATTACCTTTTAAAATCATATTTAAATCATAATCCGATACACCAATTTCATTTTTTAATCGATAACGTTTCCGAATATCACCAATTTTAGAAACCTCTGCCATCCGTGCTGCAATTTGCTCACGCCATAATTTTTCATCGGTGCGTCCCCGTTCTTTCCACGCCGCAATATCATACTTTATTTCTTCTAACATGTTTTCTCCTTTTTATTAAAAACGGTCATGACACATAATCTACACCGCTATTTTTATTTTGTCAAGTTATTTTTTTAAATCATTTTTTTAACAGGAAAGGGGAACTTTTACAACCATAAAAGTTCCCGCTTTTCCCAAAACAATAAAAACTATGCCCTCCCGTTATCTCCGGCTTGGCGCGTTACAGGCGGAATTGCACGTTTAACCGCTCCCTTATTAGCCATTTTAACGGCTTGTTTGGCAGGAACCTTATCTTTTACCATCGCCACAACGCCTTGCTTATCCTGATTTTTCGCGGCACGTTTAATTACTTCAACTTTACGGCTACTTAAATCACGACACTTATTTTCAATTGCACGTTTCAGGTTTTCTGTATTTGCATCTAACCCTTGTTCCTTGGCTTGCGCCAAAATCTGATTATTCAGTTTTTTAAGAACCTCTTTTTGTTTGGACTGACTTAATCCCTCCAACATCTTATCCAACACCTTATTGTTGGCCTTTGTCATTTGACTTTGACGGGCTCCTTCATTTTTATATTCTTTCGCTGATAATTCGGCTCCTTTCTTCTGACTGACAGTTAAAGCTTCTTGTGCCCGCTGGTCAAGCGTTTGTTTTTGCGGAGCGGGTGCTTCCTGCGTCGGCTGGGGCTTACTTACTTCCGATTTTTGCGGAGCATCAACATCCCGAATACCACATTTTTCTTTCAAAGCCTCCTTATATTGGTCATATAATGCAACCAATTCTTCACCATTTTTTGCTTTTAATAGCTGTTCACAAAAACCCAATCCATCCTTTGCCGTTTCCGTTTTACTTTTTCTTTCTTTTAATGCATCTAATCCATATTGAGCCAATTTTTGAGCTTGATCAAACGTAACTTCGCCTGATTTAAACTTATCCTTAATCACGGATGCGAAAGAATATGCCGCACCACCTACATTTCGTAAAACTTTCCCCTTTTTCCCTTTATTATTTTCAGAGGCATACTCGGAAAAAATTAATTCTTTAACTTTTTTCTGCGTCATTTCATCATTGTTTAACGCTGATTGAATATTCGGAAAAGCTGCCGATACCTCATCATAATAAGTTGTTTTGACAACTACTTTTGGTTTAATGAGTGCAGACGAATTTTGTTGCGGTTCCTGTGTCGGTGAATCTTGCGTCAAATCACTGTGATCATTTGAAGGGTGATTGATATTTGTATTTTCAATATGAATACCAACACGCCCTAATACTTCTAAAACCTTTTGCATACCATCACGTTGACCACGCAAATAGGCATTTTCTTCACGCAACCGCCGTAATTCTTCCTGATCCACCGGCACAGGTGTCGGTGGTGTTGCTTGTGTTGATTCATGCGACGGCATCTCTTGTGATTCACGCGACACACTGCTTTGTTTTTCTTCGCTTTGCAATCCACCACGCGCTTGCGTTGTTTGGAATTGGCGATCATACTCGGCCAGATGTCGCTGCCACATTGGATGATCATGAGGGATACGAACTCCATCATAAGCTTGAACAAACGCATCCCGCGCTTGCCGCCCAACAGAGGCTGACAACGTGTCATAAGTCTGCTTTAAACCCGGAAAATCTTTTAACTTTTCTTTATCTACATTTCCATGTTCATCTACAATGCCCGCTTTTACCATATCTTCCCATAATTTGGGGTTGGCTTTGCGCACAGCCGCATTATTGACATCATGCAATTTTTTGATAAACGTTTCCGGTGAGTCACGATGTTCGCCTAAGGCCTTGTTATGGTTTGCTTTAAGGTTTTTCATGTATTCTTCTTCTTCCATACGCTTGGCCTCGGCCTTACGGTGATTCATATAAGCATTTAACATATCAAATGGAAAATTCAGCATACCAAAAACCATGGCACCAAACAAATCATCCACCGTTTTAGCATTTTTTAAACCGCCTTTAAACTTATTCCAGGCCTCTTTTCCTTTTTCGGAATCAAAAAAATGTTTATATTTGGATTCAAAATAGTGCTCATCTTTGACAACACCGGGCTTCTGATTATCTTTGTTCACATCATCCCACACCGTATCAATCCCACGTTGAGGACGATTCACTTCTTTTTCTTCTTGCACCGGTGGTATAACTGTATCACCCGTCGGTGTTGCACCATCATCTAACGTGCCAGTACCGTTCGCATTTGGAATATCCGTCCGACCGCCATCTACACGAAAACTCCGTCCCGGATCAGAGATGGATACCGTTTCGGGTTCTCTTTCTTCCTGAAATGTTGTTGCGGTTTCTCCCCCTTCTATAACCCCACCGGCCGTTGAATCATCAGACAAATCCGCTTGACCATCATCCACACGAAAGCCACCTTCCGATACGTCAACCTGATCAGCACTGCGACCAAATCCCTGCTCTTCCATTTGACGGCGAAACTGTGACGCCAAATCCAGCATTTTATTCTTCGCCTCATCAGATGCGGGATCCAATCCTGCCATCTGTGCTTCAAAAAAGCTTTTGATCTCGGGATTTTGACGGATAAATTCCTGAACTTGCGGGTCATTAATCATAATACTACTCCTTCCCCTATAAAACCTTCTTTTATATTACCACTTTTTCTTTGTTTGTCAATTTATTTTAATTTTTTTTAAAAAAACATAAAAAAAAGATCTCTGTCAAAGCTCATCTAATAAAGACTTTCCTTGCTTTTTCAGACGGAATATATTTTATGAAAGACAACCACCCAAATACAAGGAACCTGTTTAATTTATTCGGCCTCGGATATATAATGCATTGTTATATCTAATACACTTACTTATATACCTCTTTGCGCTTCCCGTTGCAATAAGCGAACACGATAAGCCTTTAAAAACGCTGTTGCTGTGCGCACACCGGCAATAACACACGCCCGCTTATGGTCGGATAACCGCTTTTGCGAACTCATATGATGATTTAAATAAAGACCTATCAACACCGGTGATATAGCCAACATATCTATATCACGACGCAAAGCTTTATCTGGAACGACCAGATTCATCCATCCAGAGGTTGGATCGTCCAAGGCAGCCTGAACCGCCAAACGGCACGGCGTTACCCCTTGATCATTGGGTTCAAACATTAAATGAGGAGCCTGTTCAAAAAACAAAGACGCCATATCAACATTTTTTTGGGTAATGCTATAATGCAATACATTGTTTCCTGATTCATCCGTTGCTGTTATCGGTGCACCACGCTCTACTAAACCGACTAAAAGCGACAACTTCCCACGTTTCATATGGTAAATGAAAGCGTCACGCAAAAAATCATCCCGGGATACGTTTGGCAATTTTTTACTCTCCTAATCTCGTATGCGTTCTTGCAAAGACTTGCTTAAAGCACCAGCAGGCATACACCCTTCAAAGCGTGCGATAAAAGCCGTTTCGCAAACCGTGCGTTTTTTTTGTTTTAATAAATACAAATAAGCCTTTTTAAGTGCTTCTTGCCATTTATAAAAATCCGATCTTTGATTCATGTTCCCTCCTGAAAAAATTATGAACGTTGGTAACCATCTAACTGCCCAATCGCTTTTTGCACAGAACGAATCGCTCCTTTACGAACGTTTTTTTTCAACCGTTTAATCACAGCAGCCGTTGCCAAAGCACGTGCCCGCCAATAACAACACACCACCATCGGATCCGACAATGGTAAATTTAATTTCTTTCCAATCACCGCCCAATGTTTTAAACGGCTTTCAACCGGCAATATTTGTTCAAAAGCACGCATAACTTTCGGACTTGTAACGGATAAATCCATATATTCGGAAATAAACTGAAGCAAATATTTATCTGTCCGCTGGGCCCGTCTCATCCAATATCCCCCTTTTTGGCGTAAAGATAATCTTGTCTGTTTTTTTAAATCTGAAACTTTGAATTCGGTCATAGCACTCCTCTCCCCCAAAAAACTACCGGGCTTTCTTTTCCCGAAACTTTGCACGTACCGCTACGGCAGCGCGTTCTAATGCATCCGTTTTACGTATTAAAAAAGCTTTTTCCTTTTTTTCCGGTGATGCATCTGGAAATGCACTTAAAACATGGCTTCGCAATAAATCTTCATCAGGCAAAGTGTTTCTTTCCACCTGCCTCCGTAATTTTTGACTTTCCTGAGCAATATGAGCAGCCTCAATCGGACCACCAAATCGTCCTTTTAAAATTTCGGGTAACTGAGGTTCAACACGCTTTTGAAAAGCATCAAGACTTTTTTTCAACCCCTCTTGTGCCCGACGGACACGTTTTTTCCAATAAGACAAATTATGTTCTTTATGATTTGACATGTTCTTTTCCTTTTTTTAACGGCCCTCACACATAACCATTTTTATATAAAAGAAAATACAAGTTTTTCTTATTTTTGTCAAGTTGTTTTTTTTAATTCCTGCTAATACTGTTTTTCCTATTTAAAAAAAACTAATCCCGTTGTCGGAAAAACAAACTTTTCAAGCGTTTTACGACTGACTGACATTTACTTGATACAACGGTTGGTGAAATATTAGTTGCCACTTCATCGGAAAAATGTACAGAAAACCGTTCGTTCAAATCAATAACAAAGGCCCGTTCCTGTAATTTAAAACACAGGTATTTTGCAGCCATGTCTCGCGCTTCTACGGGTACCCGATAATGCGTTTTTAATCGGGCATATCGTCGTAATGCATATCCAACTGCCGGCAGGGTAAATATACCAACCGGCGCATGACGCATATACTGCTTTATTTTTTTACTTCTTTCGGAGATAACTATTTTAAAATCGCTGATTGCATCAAATCCGATCGCCTTTTTTTAAGATCTTGCGCCACTTGAACCGTTACTTCTTTGGGTAACAAACGTTCCATCTCATGGACCGATAACTTGAAAGTCGGCAATCTGCCTTGTTCTAACAATAAATCGTAATAAGCTGCACGTTTTCGGCCGTTTTCCCAAATTTCCCGATGGGATAGGCACTTAAATAAGCACTGGTTGCTTTTTCTTCAATTCTCCTTACGCTCAATCCGTTTAAGCGGGCCAAATAATCATATTCATCCATCTTGCACCTAACCATCAAAATGGTTTTCATTTTATCACCATTTTGTTTTTTTGTCAAGGACGACACGAACCTATAACCTAAAACACCAGATCTTTAGCCAATTC
This sequence comes from uncultured Alphaproteobacteria bacterium, assembly GCA_944392145.1. Taxonomy (GTDB): domain Bacteria; phylum Pseudomonadota; class Alphaproteobacteria; order CAAHEQ01; family UBA3637; genus CALXVS01. The sequence continues at coordinate 20,556 of CALXVS010000019.1, forward strand.
AAATACTTTGGGTTCAGTGGCAAACTCATGACGCCAGGCCTCAACATCCTTAACAAGTGTCAAGCGCGTCACACCCTCTTCTTTCGCACGGCGGAACAAATCGGCAATTAAATCATGCACCTCGGAATCTATATCGGGTAACCGAGCCAATTCAAAATAAATATCACGCGCTCGCTCATATTCCCCATTAGCAAAATAAAGCTCGGCCACTTTCACACCAATTCTCGGATCTGATGCATCCAATTCAAACGCTTTCGCCAATGCATAAGCTGCATGGTCAGGATGCCCCATTGCAATCAAACAATTACCCGCATTCACATAGGCCGGTGCAAAATTTTTATCGGTCAAAACGGCGGCATCTGCAGCATTTAATGCATCCACGTATCGCCCCATATTTAATAAAACACCACTATAGTTTGACCGCGCTTCAACATTCATCGGATCCATCATCACAGCGGTTTCATATGCCTGTAAGGCCTCCTCCAACCGACCTGCGGCATTCAAAGCATTTCCCTGAAGCACATACAATGACGGTTCCTCGGGAGAACCAATAATCAGGTTTTTAATATCCGCCAAAGCCTCCTCATACCGCCCTTCCTCTATCAATGTGTTTAAGCGTTCAAATTCCTGCTCCAAATAATCGCTCATCTTTATTCCTTTCCTTTTCTTATTGGCACAAAGCCAACAAAATACCGGCCGCAATAGCCGATCCGATTGATCCGGCTACATTGGCTCCCATGGCGTGCATCATTAAATGGTTTCCTTTATCGGCTTCAAGTCCCAACCGTTCGGAAACGCGTGCCGCCATCGGGATAGCCGACACACCAGCCGATCCGATCAACGGATTGATTTTATCCCGTGAGAAAAGATTCATCAATTTGGCCATTAAAACACCCGATGCCGTTCCGATACCGAATGCGATAATCCCCAATGCTAAAACAATCAACGTTTGCTTTTGCAAAAACAACACAGCATCCAACTTTGTCCCCACACACAGGCCCAAAAAAATCGTTGCCACTGGTGTAATAACATCTTTTGCCGCGCGCACCAACGATTCGCACACACCGCTTTCTTTCATCAAATTGCCGAACATCATCATCCCGATCAATGGCAAAGCCATCGGGACAAACAAGCCGGTCAGCAAAATCACAATCACGGGGAATAACATCTTTTCCCGTTGTGAAACGGGACGTAATTGGCGCATTTGAATTAATCGTTCGCGATGTGTGGTTAATACCCGCATAATTGGCGGCTGAATCAACGGTACCAATGCCATATATGAATACGCCGCCACAGCCACAGCCCCCAATAGTTCAGGTGCCAGCCGTGTACTTAAAAAAATGGATGTCGGACCGTCGGCCCCACCGATAATGGCAATTGAAGCCGCCTGCTTAATCGTCAAATCCCAATCGGGGAAGACTCCGCTTAATACCAACGCTCCCAAAAATGTTCCGAAAATCGCAAATTGTGCCGCACCACCTAAAAATGCCGTTTTCGGGTTAGCCAACATCGGCCCAAAATCAATCATTGTGCCCAATCCCAAAAAGATAAGCAATGGGAACACACCGTTTTGTAATCCGCTTTCATACAAAATAAACAATAAGCCGCCGTCTTCCGTCAACCCAGATCCCGGCAGATTGGCCAACATTCCCCCGATACCGATTGGTATCAGTAACAGCGGCTCCACCTTTTTCACAATCCCCAAGTATAATAAAACAAGTGTTACGGCAATCATGAACAGACGCGCTGCCCCTAACGGCCACATTAATCCGCTGGGTTGAATCGGACTTAACAACCACGCGATACCTGTTTGACCGTAAATATCGGTGAACCAATGCTGATCGGCAAACAAACAATATGCCGTCAGCGGTAAAACAACCAACCACACTATTTTAAACAAAGCAGATTTCAACTTCATTGAACGGGCTCCACAATCATTAACGATGTATCGGCCTCAACCGACTGTCCAACGGTTGCCAAAACAGATACAACACGGCCGGCAACAGGTGCAGCAATATCGGTCTCCATTTTCATTACCTCAACCGCGGCGACACTATCGCCGACCTTAACCACATCTCCCGCTTTAACCGCCAATCGGGCAACAACACCGGGTACACCGGATACAACAGGAATCCCCGCTGCCGGAGCGGTGGATTTTTTATTAACCGACGATTCGGCCGCCGGAGTAGCATCAGCAGGGGCACTTAAATCATAACTGACCCCGTTCACTCGGGCTGTTTGTCCGTCAAAGGAAACATCAAATGCCTGACCATTCACATATACACGCTGCGGACCATCATTTTGGATAGCTTCGGTGCTGCAAAATGCGTGGCATTGTTCACGCAACACATCTTCTTTTAACCGAATCTGTAATTTTCCCTGCCCTTTTAAAAACGCAATACCTTTATCACCGCACGCCGCCGCAATAAAAACATTTTCATCCGTTTGCGGCAGGTTGTTTCGTGCCAACACGTTCCGATAATGTGCGATTGATTTATTCGGATCACAGTTATTGATTTCCAACACCGGGACACGGACAGGGGGCAGATTCAATTGCCCTTCGGCAATTTTCACAACTTTTTGATCGGGCTTAACGGGTGTTTTACCAAAATATCCCAACACCATTTTTCCGTAACCGTCGGCGATTTTTTTCCATGGTCCGAACATGACGTTATTAAAGGCCTGTTGAAAATAAAACTGCGATACGGGCGTAACCGACGTGCCGAATCCGCCTTTTTCCACAACCTCACGCATGGCATCAATGATTTCACCGTATTTATCCATTAACTTGTTATCACGCAACATTTGGGTGTTGGCCGTTAGTGCACCACCCGGCATGGGTGAAAACAAAATACGCGGATCGGCATGCAATGCTTCGGGCGGGATAAAATAATCCTTTAATGCCTCGGTCAAATCCGCTTCCAATCGCATCACCGCATCAATGTCGCAATCAAGTTCAAATGACGAACCGCGCAACGCGTGCCACAATGTTGCCACATCCGGCTGACACGTGCCCCCTGACACAGGGGACAAGGATAAATCCACTTGATCTGCGCCGGCTTCAATCGCTGCCAGATAACATGCTATGCCCGTCCCGGCCGTTTCATGGGAATGAAACACCAAACGCACATCCTCACCCAACAACTGCCGCGCTTGTTTTATGGTTTCATAAACGCTTTGCGGCGTTGTCGTGCCCGAGGCATCCTTAAAACACACCGAATCATAGGGAATGCCCACTTTAATAAATCGTTTCAGTCGGTCTATATAAAAATCCGGCGTATGGGCACCGCTTAACTGAGGCGGCAACGACATCATGGCCACAGCCAATTCATGTTTCAAGCCGGCCTTTTGAATGGCCTGCCCCGAAAATAACAGGTTGTTCGGGTCATTCAACGCGTCAAAATTACGAATACGCGTCATACCGTGCTTTTGAAACAAACGAGCATGTAATTCTATTAACGCCGCACTTTGCGACTCCAATGCGACCACGTTAACCCCCCGCGACAACGTTTGCAATTCGGCCTCCGGTCCCGCCGCCTTCCGAAATGCATCCATGACATCAAAAGCGTTTTCGTTGTTGTAAAAAAAGGCTGCCTGAAAACTGGCTCCCCCGCCAGCCTCAATACGGGTTAACCCCGCCTTAACCGCCTGCCCGATTAAGGGCAAATAATCCTTTGACCGCACACGCGCTCCGAAAACGGATTGAAACCCGTCCCGAAACGCCGTGCATAAAAATGCTATCTTTTTGGGTTTTAAACGTTGTTTGACCATATGTTCTTCTCCCTTACCTTTTCAAATTTCGCCGCGCGGCAGCAATGGCTGCAGCCACCTTGTTTAAATCTTTATCTGCCGTTACCGGAACAGGTGAGCGCCCCACCATCAAGCGCATCAAATCCAATACTTCCGTCATTAAATACAAAAAGAAAAATACGCCCCCCATGCCCAACAAGGTAATTTCAAACGCCTGTGCCATATTTTGCCTCCTTGATACAAAAACACTGTTAATAAGAATAAACTATCTTTCACCCGCTTTGCAAGTTTTTTTACATCCAAAACCGTTTTTTGTTAGGTTAACTTTAAAAACGTTGCCGTGTGATAGACATTAAGCGTTGCTTAAACATTTTTAATTCATCTATTTGAATACATTCATTTGAACGATGAGCAAAAGAATAATTTCCAGCGCCAATAATTACTGTAGGTATGCCATATTTCTGAAAATATCCAGCTTCTGTCCCATAAGAAACAATTGGCTTATCTGAAATATTTTGAAAAAAAGGATGATTGCAATCAAGAGGCAAAATATTTATTTCTTCTTTTAAAGTGCAGGAAATATTTTTGTTTATAATTTTAGTCTCTTCACAGAAACGGTTAAAAACAATAGGAAGAAATTTTTCAAATTCCCTTTCACCTAAATCATTTATTTCATATCTATATTGAAACGTTACTTCTTCATTTATCATATTATTTCTTAATGTTAATGAAGAACAATTATCTTCAAATTTTTTTGATTTTTTCCAAGAGCACCTTTTATGCAATAATTCAATATTCTTTTTAAATAACCACCAAACTTTTTCTTTTTGATTTTCTAAAACACCATTAAAACATACTTTATATCTTCTATATCCTTTATGTCTAATTTTTATTTGAGAATCAGTTGGTTCCATAACAATTCCATAATTCGTTTTTTGAGACACCAAACCATAAAAATTATTATCTTTTAATTGATTAATTGATGAAAAACCACCCTCTTCATCATGTGTGAAAACAAAATTAACCGATAATTTTTGTTTTATAAAAAAAGGAATTAAAGATAAAGCAACTGCAATTGAACCTTTCATATCTACAACACCTCTTCCAAAAAGAGTTTGACCATCTCTAGTGAGATTAAAAGGGTTTGTTTTCCAATTTTGAATCTGTTGAGATACACCATATGTATCTAAATGACCTGACAAAAGCAAATCAGCATGATCACCTTTCCCCACAGAGGCAATAACACTTGCTCTGTTATTGTTATAAATACCATTATGATTTTTATAAAATAATTGAACGGGAAGTTTTTGACTATCAAAAAAATTAGCAACAAAATACGCAGCATCTAAAGTAGAACGTTCTATAGAAGTATCAAATGAAACAAGTTTTTTTAAGATTTCAATTATTTTTTTCATAACACGCCGAGATAACAATTTCATTTGAAATAAGTTGAAAACCTAAACTTTTAGCAAGTTTTACAGAAGGAACATTATAAATATCAACAAAGTAAATCGGCAAAAAATTTTTTTGAAGAGACCAATTTATCGCTTGCGTAACCACATGTTTTGCATATCCTTTCCCTTGTTCTTCGGGCACTGTCATTACAACGATATTAGCTCCTCCTTGTTGGATATCGGAAATATGTGCCATTGAAACTATTTTTTGATTTTTTTCATAAATAAAGCACCGCTTTTGTAAAACAAGTGGGACAATTGCTTCCCATTTTTTTTTACGTTTCTCAATATTTTCAGAGATGCCCGAATTGATAAAAAGATCTTGATCATCCCTTGTTAAACATCGTGATTGTGTTTTAAAAAGATATGGCTTATACCTACAAAAACGATACATTTTTCTAATATGGCAACTTTCTATTCTTTGTTTAAAAAAGGAGAAAACAGCCTCATTAATATCCCCTATTTGGGTATTATTTAAATACGCAATTAAGCTATCAATATCCTCTTTTAAAACAGATAAAATATTTTTAGATTTATATTTTGCCATAACTAAGGGATAATGGTAGTTATGATTTAAAATTCTATCCAGAGTTTCAGCCTGTGCCAAAATAAAATTTAATTTATCATCTTTTAGGACAATCGTTCCCAAAAACTTTTTATAATAACAATCTATTTCTTTTTTATGCATTTCATTTAAGGCGGGCACAACGACCCGCCTCCTTCTGAATTAACCCAAAAATCCCTCTGAACCACCTTCACATGTAGAAGCTGATATTGCTTCACAAAATTCTTTTAATTCTTCAATATCTAAACCATATTCCAATTCTTTCATTTAAATTCACCTCCTTTTCCATAATGATGTTAAAAACAAGAGGAAACGTTTACGTTCCTCAATAGAAAGAGAACAAATTAATTTTAACGTTTCCTTGTAAATTAAAATTTTTTGTTCACAATCTAATTTTACAGAACTAAACTCGTTTTGCGCATGCATATAAGCATGATGAGGGCACGTCCCTCCGCATAAATATACGAATGGACATACTGAACACTTTTTATTTCTATCCGCTGCATCATTTTTAAGTTTATCTTTATAATCCTGTAAAGACCTTAATAATATATCTGGCTTTTCAGAAAGTGTTGCTAGTTTAAAAAGCTTATTACCAACAAATCTTGGACATCTATAGTAAACACCATCTGCAGATAACGTTATATATGAAATCCCTGCGTTACAATGACTTTTTAATTTATAATGCAAAATTATTGAACTAATTACTGTCGTAATATTCGTAATATCATAATAAAAGCCCTTTTTTATATCTTGTAAATATAACTTAAACATTTTTTTAAAGATTTTTTAAAATTGAAAAAATCAATTTCAGGAATTGAGTAATCCACAGCAAAAGTAATCTTTCTAAATCCTAATGAAAGAATATCATATAAATAATCAGAAATATTTGAATTAGCTTGTGTAATTGTTATTCGTGCATTTAACTTAGAGGCATCTTTAAAAAATTTCAAATTGTTTTTTATTTTATCATAAGAACCATTCCCTTTTATATCTTTCCTAAAAAAGTCATGTTGTTTTTTAGAACCATCGATACTAATCATGATTTCAAATGGATTATTTTCAAGGTATGATACAATAGAAGAGGTCAGCAACGTCCCATTAGTTGTAATTCTATATAACGGTTGAATGTCATTAAAGTTCTCTTTGACAAAAGAAACAATATTCTTTATCATCTCAAAACTTAAAAGTGGTTCTCCACCAAAAAAAGCAATTGTCATTTTCCTTTTTTTGTTTCGTCGTAAATTATTTACTACCATCACAATTGCTTTTTTTGCATCATCTAATTTCATTTGCTCATATGGTTTATCAAATTTTCCTTTATTAGCGAAACAGTAAGAACAATTTAAATTACAACTGTTATTTAAAATTAAGCAAATAGTTTGTAGATTATCTGAACGAGGATAAAAAATCGTATCTTTTGATATGAACCTTCCGTTTTCATTACTCTCTTTTTTAGAAAGAACAACATTCTCACCATCAAAAATATAACTTGTTCGGTTCATTGAAAACTTATAGATTCGTTTCATAACCCCTCCAAAATATCCTTTTTTAGGTTAACATGTTTTTAATAAAAATACAATAATTTTTTTATATACCCTTTTGTAATCATGAAAAATGTCCAGCATGCTATTTACAATTTTACTTTTAAACACTAGACCTGTTGCCCCACCATCAAGCGCATCAAATCCAATACTTCCGTCATTAAATACAAAAAGAAAAATACGCCCCCCATGCCCAACAAGGTAATTTCAAACGCCTGTGCCATATTTTGCCTCCTTGATACAAAAACACTGTTAATAAGAATAAACTATCTTTCACCCGCTTTGCAAGTTTTTTTACATCCAAAACCGTTTTTTGTTGTCAAAAGATGTGGAGAGCGCTATACTGTGCGTCATCAACTTATTTTACAAAAAGGACGACACATGAATTTTGAAAACAAAACCGTTTTAACCGGTGTTAAACCAACCGGCACCTTACATATCGGCAATTATTTCGGTGCTATCAAACCCGCCATTGATATCGGTGCACAAATCGGGGATCAGGGCACATACATCATGTTTGTCGCCGACTACCATGCACTTAATTTCATGAAAGATCCTGCCTTTTTGAAACGGGCACGCCTTGAAATTGCCTGTGCTTATCTGGCGGCGGGCTTAAATCCCGAAAAATCATTGTTTTACAATCAATCGGACGTGCCCGAATTGTTTGAAATGACAACGATTTTAACCGCATACACCCCTAAAGGGTTCATGAACAAAGCACACGCTTACAAAGCAGCGGTTGATAAAAATACGGCACGCGGCGAACCAACGGATGCGGGCATTAACATGGGGCTTTATACCTATCCGATTTTAATGGCAGCCGATATTTTGTCATATGACAGCGATTATGTTCCCGTTGGTAAGGATCAAGTGCAACATGTTGAAATCGCGGCCGATATAGCGGGGTCCATCAATGCGCTTTACGGGCGCGAGGTATTGAAAATTCCCCAATCGGTTTTAACCCAAAATGCCATGGTCATTCCGGGAACAGACGGACGAAAAATGAGTAAAAGTTACAACAACATTATTCCGTTGTTTGCCGATGATAAAACGTGGAAAAAGGCCGTTATGGGAATTAAAACGGATTGCCAGGACATCAATGCTCCCAAAAATCCCGATGAAATTTTACTGTTTCAAATCTTGTCGGGTGTTGCCCCGGATGAGGTTATCCAAACGGTGCGAACGGGTTTAGCGCAAGGCGGCATGGGATACGGCACGATAAAGAAAATGCTGTTGGATGTTTTGGTAACGGAACTGGGACCGAAACGCGATTTATATAACGATTATTTAGCCCATCCCGATACCGTGCGAGACATGTTAAATGACGGGGCAAAAAAAGCACGTGCTTTGGTCCGCCCGGTGTTGGAACGCGTTAAAGAAACCATTTTCGGAGGTCAATCAAAGGAATGAGTTTCCCTTAAAAAATACAGGGAGGCTTTCTCGCCTCCCTTTTTTTACGGTCTTTTTTACCAGATATTGGAAAGTACCAACTTTTATTTCCTTCAGGAGGACAATCGGCAAAGTGCCCCAACCCAATATTTTGTATCATTTTTCGTATTGGCACCGATTTCACCGGTACAAAACGATGTTCCCATCGCATAGCAATCGTTATATGTTTGGCTGAACCACGCACCGTAACACCCGAATTGTGTCATCCACGCCTGCATTACCGGAGAAAGCGTTCCCTTTGTAATCGTGTCATCCACATTACAATATCCATTCTTTTTTAACATATCAAATTGAGGATTGGTAAAATCATATCCGCATTCAAACTCGGTCACACTGACCTGCGGCGCGTTCAATGCCGCACAAAAGTTTTGTGCACTCCACCAATTCATTTTTACACTTGATAAAATATATGTCACACCATCAACCGTTTTTTTTCGTCCTGACGGTGTTTCACAGGTGCCATAATCCGGTTTTATCAGACATGTTTCCGAATTTTGACCAGAGTCCAATTTACAGTATTTTCCCGGAGAGCAATCGGCATTTGTGCGACACGGCGGTGTTACGCATTTTTTCTGCCCCATATGAAAGACCTCCCCCGAACGACACGCCGGTGTGCAATATAAATGTGTATTTGAATCTTTATAACTGTCCCCGCTACCAACTTCAAACACAGATCGGCCACATGCGGCGCATAAGGAATACTCCTCATCATCTTGGACAATCAAGGCATCTTCTTCATTACACGGATAACACGTGGAGCCGCTTTTAAATTCAATACCCGGTTCACACAGACCATAAGTTCCCTCATACGGATATTCCGCGGTCCCTTCTACCGGCATATCCAAATCCGCGGTATATACAAACACCGTATCGGGTGCAATTTCATCTCCACAGATTGTATCATTGTCAGATTCCGGATTATAGCGCGTATTTCCCACGATAATTTCAATTGGAATTGTATAATTTTTTAAAATATCCCGACAAACCTCTGACGGATAATTTCTTAATGTAATTTCAAATTCATTTTCATACACAGATGCCTTTGCCTCAACACCATACCCTAGAATGGTATTATCTCCAAATTCCCTTTGCGACAAATAACCATCTGCCGGACACCGTCTTGTAATAATTGTGTTGCATGTAAAACAGATCGTTTGTTTAACTCATCCATCGTTTCATTTGCTTTATATTTGACAAGCGCATAGCTATATCCTGCCATCCCAGCAACCGATAATACGCCGATAATCGCCAAAACACCTAACATTTCCACCATACTGCGTCCTGTGTCTGACAATAAACGCGGCGACATCATTACATAATCTTTTATGTCCTTTCTCCCTTTAACAATGAATAAACAATGGGTTGTCAATGTAACATAAAGGAACC
>CALXVS010000020.1 GCA_944392145.1 uncultured Alphaproteobacteria bacterium
CATATACCGCTCTTTGATAAAACCCGTCCGCGCTGACGCTATCGTCTTACTAAATTGATCTACCGTCTCATTCTCTCGGTAGTGCCGTGCCGCCTGCTCATACCCTAATATCCCTACCAGGCTCAATACTCCCATCACCGCCAGAACCCCCAGCGTCTCTATCATCGTCCGTCCATGATCAACATGCAACATCCGGTTCTTGAGTTCTTTTAGAAAATCCACGGCTTTTCTCCTTTCGAACAATCTCTTGACGGCTGCGCCGTCTCCCAAACATGCCCCCTCCCACTTAAAACATCCGAAGCTCTCGTCCCTCTTCTTACGACTTTAAGTCAGGCGGTGGCGGTAACGCTCGAAAGTACTCTTGGGGAGCCCGCCACCATCAACTTAAATCCTTTAAAAGCCTTATCCTACAAGCTTTCCAAAGAACGCGCTCGTCTCTCTTAAGTGATACCATTTAACGAACGATTGTTTTACTATACACATATCCAATATTTATGTCAACTGAAAAATAACAAAAATCACATTTTTTCTAGAATTTTCAAGGCCATAGCCAAAACTGATTGTTTTTCGCAAAACAATCGTTCCTTTGATTTGCTCACTTTTAACCCGTTCCTGCCCTCCCGATTCCCCTTAAATTATCCCACCCTTTATTCAATTTTTATCCTTTTAAATAAATATCTTATTTAAAAAAATACCCCGCCATTCCGAATCTTTAAAAACCAAACCAAAATCTTCTTTAAAAGTATCTCTATACCCCCTCTATTACCCCAATTTTAACATCCGAATAAATGCAAAAATATAATCATATATACACTATTTACGGGTAAAAAATCAAAAAAATATATTTATTTTCAAAAACTTTTATCTCTCTATGAAGACCTTTTTCTTCCTTTTTTTTAAAAAGAAAGAGAAATGAAGCCCCCAAAGAACAGATTATTATGTTTATTAAAAACAGAAACATCATTTCAAGGAATCCTTTTAACCGGCAACAAAACTTATTATTATTTTGGTTCCGTGATTATTTACATATATTTTTTAATCATATTTTATTTCAAAAAATAACAATTTTTGTTATTTAATCTTAATAACATATTAAAATATATATTCTTTTTAAAATTAATTTATATAAATCATTTTGCAAAAAACATTCCGAACAAATCATTGCAACCGGCAACGCTTTTTATACAAGGCCATGCCGTTTTTCTGACTTTGCACACACAAAGAACGACATTATTGCACACGGGATCATGATAAAAAGAAGAACGATAAAAGGAGGGGGATCAAATTACGACCGATACAAAACAGAAGGGAAGCATGAACATAACAGGACGGAATTTTCTTATACACAGAAGCAACAGGAATAAGAGATGCGGAAAAGGTGACACTAAGGAACACAAAAACAACAGGCAAATAAGAATCGCATCTGATGGAAAAATATCCAAAACCGAAAACGAAACAACACTTATAACGATTCTTTCACACCCTCACCGTCCGCAACCGGTTCTTCTGCAAAAACACGTTCCTTAACCTTATCAATCGCGGCACCGGGGAATTGTGCCAATACCTCGGCGACAACCGAATGCTTTTTAAGGTCATCATACAATTGTTTCCTACGATCCGCCAAATCCTCTTTACGTGTTTTGGCCTGAACATTTTGCTGACACTTTATCTGCCATGAAAAAGGTGTATTATCGTTTAAAAAACGCACCAAATCCGTTGTGAAAGAACGCGGTGTTTCTTCGGCCAACCCACACACGATTAAGCCGTTTTGAACCGCAACGGGACGAATATACGAATCAATGTTAAATGCCAAAATACGCTCTTGCTTACGCCGTGCCAAATCGGAAATATCTTTAATTTCCCGAAAAACGGGAGTCACCTCCCCATCAGGTTTAATCTTTTCCGCGGCAGAAACACCCGTTGGTATATCAGATACGGCTGATTTTGATTGAATGGTGTTTTCCATCACCGTTTTCGGCGATGTTATTTTTTTTTCTGCTCCCCGATCGGTCACGTCCGAATCGGTTTTTAGGGCAGTTGTCTGTTTCAAATCCGACCGTTCTGCCGGCACAGACACGGGCCTAGCGTTTAAATCAGGTTTTTTTTTTGCGTCCCGAATCAATTGATCCAAGGGGGGCATGTCACTTAAATAAGCCCATCGGATCAACACCATTTCAAGGGCTTTTAAAGGATAATCCGCTTGTTTAATTTCACCGATGCCTTTTAACATCATCTGCCAAGCACCGGTTAAAGAGGCCATTGTCAAATTTTCGGCCAACGCCTTTCCCCGCGTGCGCACTGTGGGCGATAAAGATACATCCGATAATAAGTCGGGAATCAATTTAAATCGCGTTATCTGATGTGTCACATCCAACAAATCCTGCGCCATAGTTAACGGATCGGCTCCTAAATCATATTGCTCTTTCAACAAAGACAGTGCTGTTTGTATATCTCCACGCATCAAAGCTTCAAACAAATCAAACAAGCTCCCTTGATCTGCCGTCCCTAACATATGACGCACACCATCGGCCGTAATATTGGAATCCAGTTGGGTCATGGCTTGATCCAACAAAGAAAGCGAATCGCGCACAGACCCATCCCCTGCCCGTGCAATCAAGCGTAAGGCCGCCTCATCCGCCGTCACCCCTTCTTGTGCACAAATTCGGGTCATTAAGGCACTTAATTCCTCTTCCGAAACACGTTTTAAATCAAATCGCTGACACCGTGACAAAATAGTAACAGGAACTTTACGAATTTCTGTCGTAGCAAAAATAAATTTAATACGTTCGGGTGGTTCCTCCAACGTTTTAAGCAGCGCATTAAATGCCTGTTTGGATAACATGTGCACTTCATCAATAATATACACTTTAAAACGTGCCGAAACGGGATTATATTTTGCCCCCTCAATAATTTCACGCACATTGTCAACACCCGTATTACTGGCTGCGTCAATTTCAATAACATCCATATGTGCATCAGCAGCAATATCCCGACAATGTCGGCATTGTCCACATGGATTAGGTGTCATACCACCCGTCCCATCGGGCCCGATACAGTTAAGGCCTTTGGCAATGATACGAGCCGATGTGGTTTTACCGACCCCGCGAATACCGGTCAACATGTATGCCTGCGGCAGGCGATTATTTAAAATCGCATTCCTAACCGTTTGTACCAAGGCCTCTTGCCCGATTAAATCGGCAAAAGTCATCGGTCTGTATTTGCGCGCCAAAACGTGTGAAGTGCCTGCCATCAAAATGCCGTTCGTTTTTTTAAAACCAAAGCGGAAGGAACACAACCCGCCTAAATCGGTTGGGCTGCTTTCTTCCGAACCTGACCCGCTGACCGGCCTAAAACGCCTGTGCCCTTCCGTTACTTAAGATACCGTCCGCCCGTTAAAAAGTCAAGAAAAATCTTTTACACATCCCTGTCACAAAAAAAACACCCCCCCGTATCTATCCATGACCTTATTAAAAAGACAACATTTACAATGATCCGAACACGTGCTTCTTTAAATATAATCCCCTTATATGTCACTTTTATGACACTTTGCATACACATATATGACATTTGTATTTTTAAAAAGCCTTTTTCTTGATTCTTAAAACAACGCATTTCATACTGCGGACGTTTTTAATTATTTTTAAGGAGTTTCATATGATTAAATCAACAGCTTCATTCGCCGTGGCAGCCGCTTTAACGGTAACAGCCTCCGTCGTTCAAGCCGCCGGATTCCAATTAAACGAATATTCGGCCGCCGGCATGGGGCGTTCATTCGCAGGGGCGGGTGTTGTCGCCGACGATTTTTCAGCAATCGGGTTTAACCCGGCCGGAATGAGCCTGAATAAAACAAGCGGTATGCAGGCGGGGGCCTCGGTCGTATCGCTTTACAGTGATTTCAGCGGAACCGTTGACAGCCGAAATGTATCGGGCACAACACGTATTACACGCGTTCTACCCAGCGGTTTTGCGCAGTATAAAACCGGCGATCTGACACTTGGATTGGGTGTTTATGTGCCTTTCGGATTGGCCACAGATTATGAAAACGGTTGGTTGGGCGAAGATCATGGCGGTTTATCCCAAGTAACGATGCTGAACATCTCGCCGGCGGTTTCTTATGCATTTTCCGATATATTTTCAATTGGTGCTGCCCTTAATATTCAACATGCCAAAGCCCGCCTCACCAGTGCTTCCGGTACAACAGCCAAAGATCTGAAAGGTGACGATTGGGGATTGGGATATACCATCGGTGCGACCATCACACCCGTAAAAGGCACGCGCCTTGGTGTTTCTTACCGCTCAAAAGTATCACATCAGCTTAAAGGAAAAATTAAAATCAGCGGCGCCCCTCTTGCCATATTGAACGGAAAGAATGACATCACGGCAAAAGTAACATCGCCCGAAGTTGTTCTGTTTTCATTGGCACAGGATGTAACCCCGAAGCTCACCTTATCCGCAACGGCACGTTACACCCGGTGGTCACGGTTTAAAGATTTAGACATCAAAACCGCCGATAACAATATGCAAACTTATATCGCAGGATACGGGCTTGCCAATATTCCTGCCGGAACAAATATCTCCTCTACGCATGAAAATTGGAAGAACACTTGGTTTTATGCTTTAGGTGCTGATTATAAAGCAACCGATACGTTAACCTTGCGTCTGGGGACGGCCTATGACCAAACAGTGATTCGTGCCGATGAATACCGCACAGTGCGCATTCCCGACGGTCGTCGTATTTGGGCCTCATTCGGGTTAAGCTATGAAAAAGGCCCTTGGGTCTTTGATGCCGCCTATGCACACATTTTTGTGAAAACTGCCCATGCCAAAGGCGGAGAAACGGGTAAAGCTGCACCGGACATCAAATACGATTCGGATGCTAACATGGCCTCATTGGGGGTTCAATACCGTTTTTAAAACTGATTATTCACTGCGATAAAAGCGTCTGTTTTCGGTATCTATCCGAAAGCAGACGTTTTTTTTCATTATTCCTATTTTTTTATTGCATTTCATTTTTAATCAGATATAATAAACTTCGTCTGTTTTTATTTTAACTTTAAGGAGACAATATATGAGCAAAAACATGAAACACAAAGCCGAACCGATGGTTAAACATCCGTTGGAAGAAACCGCTTGCAAATGTGGTGACGCCTGTACATGCCGTTCACATGGAAGCAGCAAACTGATTATCAAATCCGGTGTGACAATTTTTTCCGCATTGATGATTTCGGGGGCAATTTTGGCTGCTGCCGATATACAGCGGATGTTTAAGGGCAGTGCCTCTTCTCGTCAAACGACAGAAGCAGAAATACGCACTTTCATTCAAAAAAATCCCAAGTTGATTGCCGACACAATGGAAACTTATTATAAGGCGCAGCAGGCTAAAAAAGCCGCTGAACCGCGCCAACCGCAATTTGCCGATAAAAAGCTTGTAGAGGAAATTTTAGCTGACAAAACAAACTATTCCTTGGGCAATCCCGACGGTAAGTTTGTCATCATTGAATTCTTTGATTATCAATGTGGCTGGTGCAAACGCACGAATGAAGGTATTTCAAAGGTTTTAGCCGATAATAAGGCACCGAACATCCGCTGGGTTTTAATTGACACCCCCATTTTCGGTGAAAAGTCGGAAATGATTGCGCGCTATGTTTTAGCCGCCGGTAAACAAGGTAAATTTGCCGAAATGCATCATGCCGTCAGCGCATTAAAAGGTACAATTGACAAAACAGCCTTGTTAAATGCGGCTAAATCCATCAAGATCAATACCGAAAAGCTGCAAGCCGATGCAGACAGCGATGAAATCAAAGGCAAGCTTGAAAGCAATAAAAAATATGCCGACACATTAAAAATCAGCGGTGTACCGTTCTTGATTGTTGATGGAAAAATCAATCCGGGCGCTTTGATCGGCAAACGTTTGGATGAAGTTGTCAAACTGTCAAATCAAATTAAATAAGTTTACACTTAAAAATAAAAAAGGCGGCGGGTTTTGCGCCGCCTTTTTGTATGAAAAACCTTTCTTTCTTGTTTTTTCAGTCAAAAAACTTGATTTCAGCTTTAAAAACCGTTACACTGCCCGCATGAAACGTTCTTTGTGGGCACGGTTTATATTCCTTATTCTAATCGGCATCTGGCTGACCGGATGTTCCGTAACGCAATTTGAACGCGACATCATTGTGCGTAAGGGCGATACACTTTATTCTTTGTCCCAAAAATACGGCGTTCCGATGCGGGATGTGATTGAGGCCAACAACCTGCGAGCCCCTTATACGCTTAAAACCGGGCAACGATTGATTGTCCCCTATGCCAAAACACACACGGTCCGCGCCTCTGAAACGCTTTATTCCATTTCACGTAAATACGGCATGAGTGTTCAGGCGCTGGCGCGCCAAAATAACCTGCGCGCACCTTATACCCTGCATGTCGGACAAAAATTACGTGTTTCATCCGTCACAACGTCTCACGGCACTGAATCACCTATACAGCGTCCGTCTCAATCAGCAAAAACGACACGCAACACGAAAAAAGCTGCCCGCACGCAATCTGCCAATTTTAACAAAAACATTTCCATTCCCAAAAACCAACGCGGTAAAACATTTGCTTATCCCGCGCAAGGAAAAATCATATCCGATTTCGGCAGTAAAGGTCACGGACAACATAACGACGGTATCAATATTTCCGGCAGACGCGGCGACCCAATTCGGGCTGCCGAATCAGGAACAGTTGCTTATGCCGGCAATGAATTAAAAGGATACGGCAACCTTATTTTAATTAAACATAAAAACGGATGGATTACCGCCTATGCACACAATGACAAACTATTTGTCAAAAAAGGGCAATCCGTTAAAAAAGGTCAAAAAATCGCCACGATGGGGTCAACCGGAAATGCAAAAACACCCCAATTGCATTTTGAAATCCGTTACAAAACAAAAGTTGTTAATCCACGAGATTACTTGAAATAACCACACCTTTTAAAAAAAAGTTTTACATTAAATTTGTTTCGTGATATACTTTTTAAAAATTTATATTTGTTTTATAAAGGAACTTTCATATGAAAAAAACACTTTATGCTTTGTTATGTTCATCCCTTTTATCCGCACCGGCTTTTGCCGGCTTTGATGAGGCAATTCAAGCTTTTAATGATCAAAACTATTCGGCAGCTTTGGTTGAATTCAGCTATCTATCGGATGAAGGGAACGCCGATGCTTCCTATTATTTGGGAAAGATGTATGATGAAGGATTGGGGGTTACACAGGATAAAGAAAAAGCATTGGCATATTTCAAAAAATCAGATGCGGGATATAATACTGCCGCAACATTGGCATTGGCCAATGCCTTTTTGGCCGATGATAAAGTTGCCGAATACGGCGAATTGGGTGTTCAATATTTAAAAAAAGCTGCTTACGCCGGCAGCGGTGAAGCGTTTTACCTGTTAGGGAACGTTTATGCAGCGGGTCAGATTGTGCCCAAAGATTATACATATGCGTTCGGTTACTATCTGTTGGGGGCCTTAAAAGGGGATAAAAAAGCCCAGCATCAGGTGTCCATGTGCTACTTTAAGGGACGCGGCACCACACAAGATTATGAAAGCGGCTTAAAATGGCTCTCCAAATCGGCGAATCAAGGATATGTCATTGCCCAACAGGACTTGGCTGATTTTCGGGCAACAGATCCGCGTCTGCAAAACATTCCCGATGCCTATGCCTGGTACAGTATCATTGCCGCCTATAATACCGATGAAATCGGTCAACGAGCCGCCGAAAAGCGTGATCAACTGGCCAATTCATTGAAAAAAACATCTCAAATTTTGGACCAACAGCGTAAAACCCGCAACTGGCGTCCAATTTCAGCGGAACAATCTGTCACAAAAGAAGATTTGGTTTCGTTTCCCAAACCCATTATTCCGGGCTTTAACGATGATGAAACCATTCAAAAAACTCTTGAAAGCGGTGAAACGCTGCTGACAGACGGAAGCAAATATAATATCAGCGAAGATATGATTGCCGATGCCCTTAAATCAAACGATTTCACGGAAATGGAAAATACCATTGAAGATGCCGTTCAAAAGGGTCAGCGGGATGCTTATGCCTTTTATGGTGATTTTGTGCGCACACGGCGTAACGATCCGGCATTGGCGGTTGTTTGGTATCAAAAAGGAGCCGACCTCAACAATGAATATGCCCAATATCAATTGGCAAAAATGTATTGTGAAGGAACGGGCGTTGAAACACCTGATGCTGTTAAGTGTTATGCCTATTTATTGGCCGCGCAAAAACACGATGCGTCGGGTTTAACAACCGCGATTAAGAACGCATTAATTGCCGTAGAAGCCGCTGCCACGCCAGAAGAGCTGGAAAAAGGGCGTCTTTTAAGTGATACTTTTTCGGAATCGGCCCAAAAGAAAGAGGCAGAAGCCTCCAAAACAAGCAGTTTTAATTTCTTTTAACCATGTTCTGAATCCGATAAAAAACGAGCGGTTGTTTTTCCGCTCGTTTTTTATTTTTTTAAATCAAGTCTTGCCACACTGTTTCTTTAAAACCGGCTGCCCCCCCTTTATCGGTAATTAACAACGGACGTTTAATCAACATACCGTTTCCGGCCAACAATGCGATTTTTTCGGCTTCATTTAAAGTCTTTAACTTATCCTTTAATCCCAATCCCCGATACACAAGACCGGATGTGTTAAATAATTTATCCAAATCCAGTTTTCCCGTGTGAATCCAATCCGTCAACTCATCCACGGTCGGTGTTTCGGTCACAATATGCCGAACATTAAATTTAACCCCTTGGGCAAGTAACCATACTTTTGCGCGCTGACACGTAGAACATTTAGGATATTCAATCAATAAAACCGACATCATGCTTTCCTTTTCTCTGTTTTTTTGGAATAAGAACGCCCTCCGAACAGTTCGGGTGACAAGCGCAGCGGTTTATCCTGACGCGTGGCATAATCTGCCGCACGGTATTTCTTTTCCTGCAAAATCATCTTAAAAAATTCAATCCGCGCCGCAATTTCGGTGCGCGATAAAAAAGAATGCGTCGTTCTGATCGCCTCATTCGCCAGGGAAAGTTGCAAAGCAATTTGATGCGGATCAATTTTATCCTCGGCCCCACCCCATGCCAATACGGGACACAAGTTGCGCCGAAATTCGCATACACCGCTGGAAATTAAATAAGACTCTACCGCGTTATCCCGATAAATCAACATCCGACCGGGTCGCAGTGCCAAAAAAATCGGTGCACGATCGGGCAGTATCAATATATCCCCACCTTCAGCCGGCAGCAACACCTTATCCGCTTCGGTTTCCGTTATGGGAAACAGCGGACAAATCAATTTAACCTTAATTTTACCGGAAACCGGTGCTTGTTCGGGTATTTGTTCAGGCATGCTTTTGATCCTGTTGTGTTTTCATTTCCTGTGCCTTTTGCACAGCATCTTCAATTTTACCGACCATAAAGAATGCCTGCTCGGGCAAGTCATCATAATCTCCGCGCACAATCCCCTCACATCCGGCGATCGTGTCTTTTAAATCAACCGTTAAACCGGGACGTCCTGTAAATACTTCACCTACCGTAAACGGTTGCGTTAAAAAGCGTTGCAATTTACGTGCCCGGGCAACCGTCTTTTTATCTTCATCAGACAACTCATCCATTCCCAAAATGGCAATAATATCTTGCAACGACTTATACACCTGCAAAATACGCACCACCTCTGATGCGACAGCATAGTGACGCTCCCCCACCAACTCGGGATCTAATAACCGTGACGTTGACTCCAACGGATCAACCGCAGGATACAATCCTTGTTCGGCAATTTGCCGCGATAAAACGGTCGTCGCATCCAAATGTGAAAATGTTGTTGCCGGTGCCGGATCGGTCAAATCATCCGCCGGCACATAAACAGCCTGAATAGATGTAATAGATCCTTTGTCGGTTGAGGTAATACGTTCTTGCAATGCCCCCAAATCCGTGGCCAAGGTCGGCTGATATCCGACCGCCGATGGCATACGCCCCAATAACGAGGAAACTTCAGATCCGGCCTGCGTAAAACGAAAGATGTTATCAATAAATAATAACACATCTTGCGCCATGTGATCCCGAAAATATTCCGCCACGGTCAATCCCGTCAATGCTACACGTGCCCGTGCACCCGGCGCTTCGTTCATTTGCCCGAAAATAAGGGCGGCTTTGGATTGATCGCCTTTTAAATCAATCACACCCGATTCCACCATTTCACGATATAAATCGTTCCCTTCACGAGACCGTTCTCCTACCCCTGTAAACACCGAAAAGCCCCCGTGCATCTTGGCAATATTGTTGATCAACTCCATGATAATCATGGTCTTACCGACACCTGCACCGCCAAATAAACCGATTTTCCCCCCTTTGGGATAAGGACACAACAAATCAATAACCTTAATACCCGTTTCTAAAATTTGTGTATTAGGGGCTTGTTCCATAAATCCGGGAGCCGGTTTATGAATACTATCACGTCGCACGGCAGGAATTGGGCCCCGATCATCCAACGGATCACCGGTCACATTCATAATGCGTCCTAATGTTCCCACACCAACGGGAACCGAAATCGGTGCGCCGGTATTGATAACATCACCGCCCCGCACCAACCCATCCGTATCCGACATTGACAAACACCGTGCGACTGCCCCGGGTAACAACTGTTCTACTTCCAATACAATTGTTTTTCCATTGTTTTCAGTGGTTAATGCATCAAAAATTTGCGGTAATGTCTGTGTATCAAAAGCGACATCAACAACTGATCCGGTCACCCGAATGATTTTTCCCGTCGGTCCATTTTGCGTTTGTTTTGACATCTTTTTTCCTCTATGCTTGTTCATTAAACATGGCGCCCGACGTCACCTCGGCGATATCGGTCGTAATTTTCCCCTGCCGCGTGCGGCGATATTGCTTTTGCATTTGTTGTAACATATCACCCGCATTGCGTGTTGCGTTATCCATGGCCATCATGCGGGCCGCGTTGTCCCCTACCTCGGTTTCCAGCAAAACACGGTTAATATACGAAACAATATATTGTGGTAATATTTTATTTAAAATACCCAAATCCGATGGCTCATAATCATAAGATTCGGGCAAACGGGTCGCTTTCGTCAATAAATCCGCGTCCAATGCTCCCATCGGTGAAAACATATCAAGACCAATCGCTTTTAAAAATGCAGTTTGGTGTAATGCGATTTTCTTTTGTCCCAACGCATCACGTCCGATATAATCCAAATCATTTGTGTCAATCAAAAACTGCCATGGATTTTCGGGCGAAAATAATTTGTTGGGAATTAACTGTTCAATGGTCGGGCGCTGAGAAACGATTGATTTAAACTTGTTATACACACAAATGGCGACATCAAACTTATCTTGATTAAACAGTGCCACCAAATCAAGCGCTAAGCGTTCGGCATCTAAATACGGCACTTCACCTTTTAGCATTTTACGACGCATCACAAGTGCCCGCACGTTTGGATAAAACCGTTTAAATAACTCACCACCACGCGAACCAAAACACAAAACGGTTATTTCCTTATTTTTCTTTTTCAAATAAGAAACAACCTCACCCGTTTTTTGAATCACCTGAACATTGGATGAACCACTTAATCCGTCATCGGATGTAATGGCAGCAATTAAATATCTGTCTTCGCGCCCGTTTCCCGTCAACAAGTGAGGTAAAGCAATCGTTTCATCACTTCCTTGCCATAACAAAGCTTCTTGACGCGCCGAAGCACTGCGAATCAATCGTCGGATCATACGATTCATTTCCTCGGTATATGCGGCAGTGCGTAAAAATGTTTCGTGCAATTTTCGCAAGCGGGAAATAGCCACAACCTTCATGGACGCCGTCACTTGACGCGTTGATTTAATGGTTTTAATCCGATCGGCTATTTTTTTAAGCGACCCCATGCGTTTTACTTTCCAAAAACTGTTTTGTAAATGTGTCAACCAACGTATTTAACGCTTGTTTTGTCTCATCCGTCAAATCACCGGTTTTGGTAATGGTATCCAATACCTCGGCGCCTTGTATTTTCATATAATCCTGCAAAGCCGATTCATACGATGCAACTTGAGTTAAATCAACATAATCCAAAAAGCCGTTTACACCCGCGAAAATAGATACGACTTCCTCGGCCATAGTATATGGACGATATTGCTTTTGTTTCATGATTTCGGTTAACCGCGACCCCCGATTCAACAACGCTTGCGTTGCGGGATCCAAATCCGATGCAAATTGGGAAAACGACAACACCTCACGATATTGTGCTAAATCCAGTTTTAAGGATCCTGCGACTTTTTTCATCGCTTTGGTTTGTGCCGCAGATCCGACACGCGAAACGGACAAACCGACATTGATTGCCGGACGCACACCTTGGTGGAATAAAGCGGTTTCAAGAAAAATTTGCCCGTCCGTAATAGAAATCACATTGGTGGGAATATAGGCCGATACATCCCCTTCCTGTGTTTCAATAACGGGAATAGCGGTCAACGACCCACCGCCTTTTTCGGGACTTAACTGTGCCGCCCGTTCCAATAATTTGGAATGCAAGTAAAACACATCACCGGGGTATGCTTCACGACCGGCCGGACGCTTTAACAATAACGACATTTCACGGTAGGCAACGGCATGCTTGGACAAATCATCATAAAACACAATCGCATTCATCCCATTGTCGCGAAAGTATTCCCCGATAGCACATCCGGCATATGGGGCCAAATACTGCATCGGGGCACTGTCCGATGCCGTAGCAGAAACAATAACCGTATAATCCATCGCACCACGTTTTTCAAGTGTCCGCATCAAATCGCGCACAGTGGATTGCTTTTGACCAATGGCAACATAAATACAGAATAATTTGTCTTTAGGATTCTCACTGGCATCATTTTTTTCTTTTTGACTTAAAATCGTGTCAATAATCAACGCGGTTTTACCCGTTTGCCGATCCCCGATAATCAATTCACGCTGTCCCCGACCGATCGGCACCAATGCGTCAATTCCCTTGATACCCGTTTGTATCGGTTTGTTAACTGAAGCCCGATCAATAATACCGGGTGCGGGCATATTAACGGGACGACGCGGCAATGACCGCAAAGACTCTTTACCGTCAATCGCTTCACCCAATGGGTTAATAGCACGCCCCAATAATCCCATACCGACGGGAACGGTATTCATTTCTTCCGTCCGATAAACACGTTCGCCTTCGTGAATTGCCTCGGTATCATGAAACACCGTCACGTCCACCGTTCCTTGATTCAAGTTCAAAGCCATTCCGTGGGCCCCTGACTCAAATGTTACCCGCTCACCGGCCGCAACAGTTTTCAATCCGCTGACACGGGCAATCCCGTCTGACACGGCAATCACCTGTCCCACTTCACGCACAACAGGTTGATCATCAAACGAATCCACCTTTTCTGTCAAGAATGCTGCCAACTTATTAATATCAAGTGTTGAAACAACCTCACGTTCAATTTGTTTTTGGAAAGCATCTAATTTTCCTTGCACCGACGCATCAATCAACAATGAATTAACCCGCAAGGTAACACCCCCCAACAAGGTCGGATTGTGACGCACCTGCACAATAAAATCCGTAGTTTGCAGCACATCTGCCAACTTGGTTCGCAGCCCAGACAACTGATCGTCCGTCAATGCCAGCGCCGATTCTACTTCCACACAAACCGTGTTTTTTTTAGCCGGTGTTTTACCAGCATGTGTTGCTTTTGTCATAGTTTCTGATCCTTGATAAAAAAACGAATGGACTTCTTTTATCACAACAAACGCAACGTTTCAAGGAAAATACACGTTTCAAAGAAGCTTTTTTGTTACACGACCTTAAAAAAAACAAAAAAAGCCGCTTTGACCGGCGACTCTTTTTTTTGAAAAACCTGTTTTATTGTAACCCGTTAGATAATCGGTTGTTAAAATCCTCATACGGGTCTTTACCATCAATACGATCAGAGGCTTCATTTAAATGATATTTCGCCACATCCGCCATATCAGAAGCCGTTTCCGACACATTCCGGGCACTACCTGTTATAAACGAGGTCACATGCCCTGCTTGCGTTAAAAAACGGTTCCATGTACTGCGGGGTGATAACCCCAAAAAAATCCATGCCAATAAAACAAATACAACTGCATATATTACCAATCGGATACATTCTTTAATCAGTTTTGCGATAAAATTCATTGTCAATTTCTCCTTATTCGTGATAAATTGGGAATTTAAAGATATCCCTTTTTTCGGGTTTTGTAAAGATGAAAATGATTGATTTTAACGGAATTCCTCTTTTTTTAAATCGGCGTGCCGGCACACGGCGAATCAGTCTGCGTTTGAACAAAAACGGCGATGCGGTTGTTACGTTCCCTTTTTTTTGTTCTCAAAACACCGTTTTTGACTTTGTCCGGTGCCATCAAACGTGGATAGCCAATCATCGCCGCGAAAAACTGGTAAAAAAAACGTTTACCGACGGCCTGATGATTGAAATATTGGGCCAATCTCTTTATATCACACATCAAACCACGGGACACAATCACACGCATATTGAAGGGAATCGCTTAATAGTATCGGGCGAGGCATCTTTTATTCATCGGCGTGTCCGTGATTTCATTAAACAAGAAACGCTCCTTTACATTCAGCAAAAAGCCCAGACATTCGCTGCACACCTTAATGAACATGTCGGACACATCCGTTTAAAAGACACCGTTTCCCGTTGGGGCAGCTGCTCATCAGACGGCAATTTGAACTTTTCATGGCGCCTGGCTTTGGCACCAACATACGTGCTTGATTACATCATCGCCCATGAAGTGGCACACTTGAAACATCTGAATCACAGCAATGCTTTTTGGCAAACCGTTGCTACGTTTGGAACCGCTCAAGCAGCCGCAGAAATATGGCTGCGCAAAAACGGCTCCGAACTTCAAAAGTGGCAAAGATAATCACGAAAAAATCAACAAGTTCATGCATTCAACTGATCTCCCGCAGATTTGGTCTTTGCATTTATTTAAACATATCATATAATTAAAGTTTCTTCACAAGGCTTATCCACGCGCATTTTTAAAAAAGTTACACAACTTTTTTGTCATCAAAAAATCTATTTTTCCGTTGATTTTCGCTTTTTTTTATGAAATAATCTGATAAAGATTGTCTATGAAAAGATGAGGACACGCATGGCTCAGGTTGAACAGGAAAAAACATTCCGCATTTTAAAAAACGAATCGGGGGATTTGATGTTTTTGATTCGCGGGCGGTTACAAAACGCCGAAAAACCGCGCATCGTTTATGATGGTAAAGACCACGCCCTTTTTTATCGCAACACTGAAAACACCATTATTTTAGACTATATTCATCCGATGATTCAGGGAGACTTAAGCCGCGCTGATCACGTGTTAATCGTTGAAGCTCGTGGCGATTCTATTATCCGCGAATACGTTGCCGAAGTTAAATTGATTAAAGAATTGCCGTTGCCCGATATGGAAACGGCCTAAAAAACCCCCTCATAAAACGAACCGCCGATTAATTGTTTCCTTGACAAAAACGCTTGATACGGCAAAATTAAAGCATGACGTTTTTGAAAAAGGTTTTTCTATGCCACGCACAATTGCTTCCTCTTTAACATCCGATTTATTTCACATTATGGATGAAGCGGAAATTCAAGATTTCCGCCAACGTAAAAGAGCATATCTTTTATCACAAATTGAACCGCTTCTCCGACAAATCAATGATGCGGACGACTCTTTAAAACATAAAATTCAAACACAATTGCTCCGGCTTAAGGTCATTTGTGAAACATACCACGCTGACACGGATCTTTGCTTTGAAAGGGCATCAAAATTATTGACCGATCCGGAGGCTTTAAAGAACTATGTATCACAAACACTGATGACCGCTCATTTTCATAAAAACAAACTGGATGAACTTGTGCAAAAGGGTTTGAAACTTCGGCAAAGCATTACGCCTAAATGGCCCAAAATATTTGACACTGTCACTTCAAATGACATTTACATTCGTTTAGATCACCCGTTATCTATTTTTCAAGAACGTCTGACACAATATACAAATCTGTTGAATGCCGATGCGGCACCCGAGCATCGGATTAACATTCAACAAAAAGAAAATGCTTTTGTCGTTCTTACCGATAACGGTAAAATATCCCGGCGCGCTCTTGCTTTCTTTGAAAAACGCACGACCTGGATTGAAAACTTTAAAAAAGCATTTCACCGATTGCCTTCAGAGGCACAAGAAGAATTTGCACAGATTTTTGCCTCGTTACGCGACGACAAAGAATTGAATCGCCCCACATTCGGAACATCTCCGATGAAACAGGTCAAAGAAGAATATGCTCTGCCCGAATGGCCGACAGCCATGCCCGCCGATACATTTAATTATTTAAAGCACTATTTAAATCAGTCACACATACATCACACCCAATTGACAAACACAACATTGTTTGGTAATGCTCTGACACAGCTGACAGACCTGTATCGTTCTATCCGAAAAGATCTTGCGGCAGCGACACATCAACTGTCACATAAAAATGCTAAAAACCACCTTTCTGACGACACAGACGACACACTTGACCTGTTGATTTTATCCAAAAGTCCTTCGCGGTTGGCGCGTATGTCAACCTATACCGATTGGGATTTGGCCAGCTGCCGCTTTGTCGGACACGATTTTCATCATGAAATCATTGATGACATCGGCGCGGGAACAATGATTGTGTTAGGTTTTTCTTTCAAAAAACCGTTCAGGCCTCTGTGTCGGTCACTGATTAAACCGTTTAAAAATGAACATGGTATGCCGTTTTATGATGTGGAAGCTCCTTATGGTTTAATTATCAGCGAATTTAGACAAACTGTTCAACACCTTATTAACAACACGTTTTACGAAAAAGATACTGTTTTAAACGGCCGTTACACCATCGCATCTAATTTGGTTTCAGAGAACAATCGTAATCTTTTTGATATTGCCACTTCTCCCGCAGATTATGCCCTGAACAATCAAAAAAGAGTATTCCCGCACATAAAAAACGGTCAACCCGACGGCAAAAACGTTTTAGTCGGCACTTTTCATTTTCTTGATTTTTACCGTTCTGTGGGCACAACGCTTAACCCGCCGGATTGGTCAAACACCCTTATTCAAGGAACATTTATGGCAAGCGGCGCCCCTGATTTTTCAAAAATGCCCGATGCCTGCGATAAATTGGAACTTAGCCGCTTTACCGGAAACTCTTTAAAAGAAATTAAAACACGATTTCAAGCTCTTTCATTGATTCGGCCGTTCGTGCGTCATTTGACATTAACGGATTTACCGGCCGGCTGCCACACCCTTGAATTACATTTAATGCGATCCCCGTTGCCACACCTGAAAACACCGGCCCTGGAAAATTTGATATGGAGTTGCAGTGAAATTTCCCCGACAGACGTATTGGATTTTTCAAAAACCGAACATGCTGTATTTAAATACAGCAGCATTAATAACAAAACCGCCGTTAAGTGGCCTAATACCTTACGAATTCAGGAAAGTGACATTAAAACAGCCGATTTTTCTCAAACGAAAGATTTATCGCTTACTTATACATCTTTATTATCTTCTTTCATTCATTTCCCAAAACAAGGCGATGTCATGGCGGACAAATCCTTCTTTGGAAAAGATCAAACCATTGATTTCAGCTCTTGCCGCAAAGCGGATCTTATCAATTGCAACATGGGAACAAGCACAACATTAATCGCCCCCACCGGGGGACAGCTCACTTGCCATAACTGCACCATGCCGCCGGTTACAGACATAACGCATAGCCCCGTTTTTGAACTAAAAAACAACACATATAATGCTGACAAACATGTTCTGTTGCTGCCAAACGGGGCGGCCCTGTCCTTTTCTCATCCTGCATTCACACACGAACGACCAAGTATTGAAAAAACACCCGAGGGCAAAGTTCTTATCCGCGGATTCAACTTTACGGCCGGCAGTGTTTTTTATGGTAATCCGAAAACCGTTTTGTTTCACGAATGTGATACAAGAAACTTATCATTTCAGAAAAAAAATCCCTTTATGACACAAAAACAACCTGTCGCGATATCACCAATAATACAGTCAGACAAAAACCGTGCCCTTTCTTAAATAAACACATTTTCATCTTGCAATGTTTTAAAATTCCCTTATAATACGTAAGAATCAGCATCTTTTTCTTAAAAGGAGAGACCTTATGACACAATCCGACGCCCAACCCGTATCCGAAACGACAGCATCAACGTCCCAATCCGAAAAGCATCCCAAAAAACCGTTTTCTTTACGCAAAACCTTACGCTCCGTTCTGATTACGATTTTATCTGTTTTATGTATTATCGGCGGTGTTTTAATTCATAAACTGCACTCCAAAGGAATGGCCGCTTATCCAACGTTTAAACGAACCGAAGCAACACGGCCTGCCCTTATGGTTCCCCCCGTTATGTTGACCCCGACACCGAAACCAATCCTTGACTCCGAAACCGATGTGTCAGATGAACAACCGATTACTATATCTTCCATGGCAACACCTCCCTCAACAACGGATAAAGCCCGTCATTTGGCCGATGATATCGCAGATGAATTTGCCACATTATCTCCCGCATCGGACACCCCGAGTGATACGGCTGATTTATCTCTTATCTCGTCAGATGAACCCAAGTCAATAACTCCCTCCCCCCTCCCGGCAACCGAAAAACAGACCCCTTCCATAACCAGACCTCTGCTCAAAAATCACGCTGTGCCGCTTAACGCCGTTTTAAAACTGCAGCATGACTTTTATCATACGGCTTCCTGCCGTAACGCATTTGATGTTCTTCAGTCAAAAGTCGGGGATGATTTGAAAGCACGCCAGGTAGTGGTAGATTTATCGGCGTTTTGCGCCGAGCCCGGATCGGCTAAAAAACGCCTAAAAACCCTTTTTTTAAAGGATAAGAAACAAGGTCTTTATG
Organism: uncultured Alphaproteobacteria bacterium; assembly: GCA_944392145.1. Classification (GTDB taxonomy): domain Bacteria; phylum Pseudomonadota; class Alphaproteobacteria; order CAAHEQ01; family UBA3637; genus CALXVS01. Next base: position 18,968 of record CALXVS010000020.1, read on the forward strand.
CCTATTATCATCAATCACACGCGCCCTGGTATGCTTATGTCCGCGCCCTTTTAATTGACTTGATTGACGTGCATGAAATCAATCCCGAGGGGGAAACACCTCCCGAACTGATTGATCGTGCGCAAACGGCAATTGATCAAGGTAACATTGCCGAAGCCTTACGTATTTTAACGGCTCTTCCTTTTGAATTAAAGGCTGAATTTTCCTCCTTTTTCCGTGAAGCTGCCGCATTCGTTCGGGCAGAAGAAAGTTTAAAGGCACTTATTTTATCTTATGAAAAACAGGGAGAATAACCATGCTGAAACTCATTTTAACACTGATTTTGCTTTTTGTCGCTGGCTTTTTCCTGGCCCGCGAACAATGGAATGTTTCTTTGTCCGGTTTTGGATATGAAGCAACATTTTCCGTCGTATTTTTATTATTTATCGTATTGCTTCTCACATATCTGATGTATTTGGCCGCCAAACCGTTTGGGTGGATTAATCAATACAAATCCCATTGCCGTCAAACAAAAGCGTGCCGCCGCGAAACGCTTTTAACCGATGCCTTGCGCCTGACATTAGACCGGGACGAAGCCGGCGCAAAAAACCTTTTAAAACGGGCACGGTTGACTTTCCCGCCCAAAAGCGATCCGCTTTTGCTGATTGAAGCTTGTTTTCAACCAACGCCGGAAATTTTTGAAGAATTGTATCAAAATAAGAATACTCGTCTGGCCGGCCTTGTCGGTTTAAGTGAACACTTCATCCAAGAAAACAATGGCATCAGAGCTCTGAACCTGATTGAAAAAGATCCGACGTTTTTAAAAACGATTCCCTGGCTTCAAAAGCGGTATTTTGACTTGTTGATTTGCCAAAATGAGTGGCCGAAAGCACAGCAGGCTTTAGATAAATTGAATCAAAGTCATTTGTTATCAAAAGAGGAATATGTTCGTTTAAAAGCCCTGATTTTAATGCAGCGCGGTCAGTTAAAGGAAGCCTTTGCTCTTATGCCGGAACATCCGGCCATTGCGTTAAGCTATGCGCGTCAAAAACCGGAAGACGCGCGTGATATTTTAAGCACATCATTTAAAAAAGCGCCCTGCTTTGAAACATACGCAGCCTATAACGACCTGATTAAATCAGAAGCACCGGCCAAACGTGTCAAACTGATTGAAAAGTTGACCGCACGCCATAAGGGGAACAAAGTTGCCCTGCTTGCATTGGCGCAAACGGCTTATGAAGCACACTTATTCGGCATGGCTAAAGAACACATGGATATTTACTTAAAGTCATGGCCCTTAACAAAACAGGCGGCCTTATTAATGGCCAAAATTGAACGAGACGGCTGGAATCATCGGGAAAAAGCCTTGGAATGGGAAGAAAAAAGCTTTAAAGCCGAAGAAAAGGACGCCTGGTTTTGTGCCGCTTGCGGTCATGAAACCACTGCCTTTGAAACATCGTGTCCGATGTGTCATAAATTTGGCGCACTTTGTCATCGTGCCTAAAAAAACGGGTATCAAAAAACGCCGCACTTAAACGCGGCGTTTTTTTTAGGGATACCCCCCTTTTTTCTCACTAAAGGCCTATTTAGATTTCTTTTTACCCGATTGGGTCTGATTGCCTTTGTCCTCTTTTTCGGCGGCTGCCGCGGCAGCTTCTTCAGCGGCTTTTAATTTTTGCTGATACTGCTGCCGTTTGGTAATTATATCCCGTAACCGTTTGGCACGCAACGCTTGGGGCGTGCTGGTATCCGGACTTAAAGTCGGCATCTGTTTCGGCAACCGAAACTCTTTGGGAGGAACGGGAACCCCGGCAGATAAAGACGGGATGACAAATTCCGGCATGACCGGTTCCAAATCAACGGGAGCCGCCGTTTCGGCCACAACCGGTTGTTCCGTGGTCTTTTGGCGTTCAGCGCGCGCTTGAATCATTTTTAATAACCGGTCATCCGTTTCTTTTGCCCCCGATTGCACCAAATAGCATTCCTGACGCCCGACAAACGGGCGATTAGTATCCACTAAAAACGAAGCATAATACATTAAATCTTCACATTCTTGAGGAGTAAATCGCAACCGATAAGGTTTAATGTGCACTTTACCGATGACTTCCGTCTGCGGATCTGTCCGACACGCTTTTAAACAACTGACCGGGGCCGGATAAACGGGAATCACCTCACGGTCATTACCGCGCAGTAAAATAACCGCAGACGGCCGAATTTCTGATACAATCCAATCACCGGGCAATTTTTCAAGCCGCCGAACGACAAGCACCTCCTCACCGGTCAAATCGGCAATTTCGGCCACATCCTGACCGGTTTTTAACAAAATGACCGGATGTTCATAATACTGCTGCGGTGCCGCGGCCAACTCATCACAGCCGCAGGCCTCTTTTTCCTCGGCAATCGCTTGATAATCTATACTTTTTTCAAGATATCCCGCACATGAAAATGCTTTTTTCTTTAACGCCGCCACAGCCGTTTTTTCATCAATCTTTTCTTGGCGAGCCAAATGGAATACCCCCAAATTTTCTTCGGCAGCCGGACACCCCAATAAAATGGCCCGCCAAAAATATTTAAAACTTTCTTCTTTGTTTTGTGCAACACCCATTTCACCGGTATAACTTAAATACCCCATAACGTTATTGGCCAAAGCCGCCCGCCCCAAAGAAGCCTGTTCAAAAAAACGGGCCGCTTTGTCGGGGTTATGATAATCCCCTTCTTTTAAATGTAACATCCCCAATTGCTCGGCCACATGTGCCGTTTCATCTTCATTCAACGCATAGCTTTCCAGTGCTTTTGTATAAGAGACATACGCCAAATCCAACTCACCGCGCGCCATGGCAATATCACCGACGGCCGATACGGCCGGACCATATCCCATTGCTGCGGCCCGTTGACAATAAATCATGCCGTATTCGGACATCGGATGACGTTTGCACAATTGATATAAAGCCCGCTTGTATTGCTTTTGCGACGCCCACGGCCCCCAATAAGACCAAGCCGTATCCCAATCATCAAAACCACACGCCTCATAAACCATATCATTTTGCACCAACTCGGCTTTGGCTATCTGTTCACGGCACGATTCAAAATCAATATTTGAATCCGCAAGCGGCGTCACACCTTCCCAATCGGATGATGCTGATGGTGCTGCCTCATCCGCAAAAGTATGGTAAGACAGACCTGCCACCAAAAACATAACCGCCAAAACCCATGCCCGAATATAACCCCGATTCATAACCGGCTCCTTATCAAAAAACAAAATAAACTTCTTTATTGTATCAGGAAACCGAACGAAAAACAACACTTGACTTTTCAAATAAAATGAATTAGTCTGAAAAGGCAGACAGAGGATTATTTTTTTTAAGGAAAGGAACCACACATGAATACGTTGCCTCCCGATTACAAGCCCTCGGAAACAGAAGAATACATGAATGAAAATCAGTTGGCCTATTTCCGTAAAAAGCTGACAGATTGGAAAAACGATTTGTTAAAAGGAACCGATACAACGCTTCAGGATTTAAAGGAAACCAGCCTGAATGAAGCCGATCCCAACGATCGTGCCTCTGCCGAAACAGATCAATATCTTGAACTGCGCACCCGTGACCGCGCCCGTAAGCTGATTAAAAAAATTGATGAGGCATTGGCCCGCATTGATAACGGCACCTATGGTTATTGTGAAGAAACCGGCGAACCAATTGGTTTGGGTCGGTTGGAAGCACGCCCTGTCACCACGTTGAGTATTGAGGCGCAAGAACGCCACGAACGTAAAGAAAAAACACACAATGGATAAGGTCGGCTCTCTGCCGTTATCCGACACATGGGGACTTAAGCGCGGTTTTGTCCTGGCGTCCGGTTCACCGGCACGGTTAAAGTTGTTACAAAATGCCGGTTTTATACCAACCCGCATTCAGCCGGCGGAAATTGATGAACGTGTTTTGCCAAATGAACTGCCCGGCATATATGTGCGACGCATGGCATGCGAAAAAGCATTAGCGGCAGCGAAACTTGCCCCGAACGAGGTTATTTTATCGGCCGATACGGTTATTGCCGTCGGCCGACGTATTATTCGTAAAGCGACCGACGAAACGGAAGCCCGCCGGCATTTGGATTTAATTTCCGGACATGCACATAAGGTTATGACCGCTTTTTGTGTCTTATCCCCGCAAGGGCAGCCAAAAGTCCGCCTTGTCACCACACGCGTTGTTATTAAACATCTGTCAGAACAAGAAAAAAACATCCTGATTCGGACAGGGGAATGGCGTAATGTAGCCGGATACTCCATTGAAGGACGCCTCTCCGCCGTTGTCAAAAAAATTGTCGGGTCTTACCCGAATGTGGTCGGTTTACCGATTTATGACGTGGCAAAAGAACTTGTGCACGTTTTATCATAGCCGTTTTGTCATGAAATTGATTTCCCATACCGATTCGTTTGAAACCAAAGCCGCCGTTTTAGACATAAACAATCGCGTTTTAGAGTTCAACATTCAACGTGTGTTTGACCTGAATTTCGGGGCATCCGTGCCGGCCGTTATCACGGCGGCGGCACCGATGAACGGGGCCTGGTTCGCCCGTGCCGACAATGGAAATGACTTGTTCATTCAAAAAACAAAAGAACCGTTATACATTGGTCAGCGTGTAGTTGCCCGAATTGAAAAAGAAGCCCGCCTGGGGAAATGTGCTGCCGGACAATTGGTAACCAAGCCGGCACCAACCCCGACACCGGTTGATATATTACAAAAAAAATATCCCGATGCCGTTTTATCGGATGATGCATCATTTGATTGGGAGGCTGCCGAAGATGAAGCTTTGGCTCCCCAAATCCATGAAAATAATGTGCGCTTGTTGATTGACAGAACCGCCGTTTGTTGGACAATTGATATTGATTCGGCAAATGCCGATGACTCGTTTGATGCGTTAAATAGGACAGCTGTTCCCATTCTTGCCCGTCAAATAACACTAAAAAACATGGCGGGATTGATTTTAATTGATTTTATCGGTTTTAAACACCCCAAATGTCGCCAATCCCTTAAAACCGCAATGGTTCAAGCACTGGCTCATGATTCCCGTGTATCGGATATAGACTGGACCCACAACGGTTTAATGGAATTAAAGCGGCGACGTGAAAGTGCACCACTTATGGATAAATTATGCGTCCGCACACATACATCGGTTTTAAATCCCGAAACAACGTTTATCCGTCTTGTAAACCGGTTAAAACAGGTCAAAAACCCGACCGCAACTCTTATAACGGCACACCCGACAGTTATTGCTTTATTGCAGCGGCACAATATTATCGCCCGTTTTCGGGCAGATGCAACATTATCCCCCGATTCGTTTGATTTATCTTAAAAAAACAAGGAGTTTTTCATGACAACCAAAAAATGCATTACTTGCAATACCCCCCTTCAAAATACAGAGACCGCTTTTTGCTCGCCTCAATGTGCCGATGCGCATTTAGCCTGTCAAATGGATCGGATTGAAGGTGAAATCCGACAAAAATATCCCAATATCTTGTGCCCCATATGCGGAAAACCCGGATCGGGAGAATACAGGCCGTTTTGTTCAAAACGCTGCGCCGATATTGATTTGGGACGCTGGATGAAAGGCAGTTATGTCATTCACACCGATGAAAGCCCTGATGATAATGACGAACCGATAACGGAAAAATAAATTTCATTCGTTTTTATTCAATAAAAGAGCAAATAACACTTTTCCAACGGTCCATCCAAACACTTTTATCAAATGCCTGTGCAACAGTGACGGCATTTTGCGATAACTTTTGACGTAAAGCCTCCGAATTTAAAACTCTGTTTAATGCGTTTATCAATTCTTGCTCGTGCGGATTGATAAGCAGGCCGTTAAACCCGTCTATAATTAAATTCGGCAATCCGCCGATTGTTTGTGGCAATAACCGTATTGCCGCAAACTTGTACCTCCAAGCAAGACAGTGATGTTCCTTCACTATATTCCGTTGGAATTAAAGAAATATCGGCTTTTTGATAAAACCGAATCATTTCATCGGGTTCAACAACATAATGATGAATGCGGTTCGGAAATAAAGAAATCAACCGCTTGATATCATCGGCTATTTTGTCACCATGAATAAACCCCACAAAATCTATATCAACATGGGGATATTTTTTCATAATTGGCACAACAGCCCTGCTTGTCAGCCAATATCCCCGTTCTGATGAAAGACGGCGCGGGAACAGTACTTTTATCCGTTCATCATTTTTTTTAACAACCGGGCGATACACCGTCGTATCCACATAATTCGGAATATATGACATCCGCCGTTCTTTCATGCTGGACGCAAATGTCGTTCTTAACCAAGAAAGGGTATTTGTATCCACAGAACAAAAAGTATCCGCATCCGAAAAAATCTTTAAAATATCAGACGTATTGACGTTTTTATTCGGCTAACACTTTTAACACATTGTTTTTGTTTATCAAATCGGTGCAAGATCCGTTTGACACTTTTTGAATAACAATCACCGCTTATCTTGAACACGATAAAAGGTTATCAGTGGATTTTTCTTATAAAACAATGGGATAAAACAAAAAATATACTGTCTAAAAAAAAGGATCGTTTTTTTTAGACACATTTTAAAAGAAAAAATACCCCATTCCAAAACAGATGTTTTTTATTCAATTACAATAACTTATTTTTTTATTGACACACTTACCGAAACATGTTAATTTTATCAAAAAAGACGTTACATTCAAACGATCGTTTATTTAAGACAAAAGGCAGTATTTTTTAAAAGGGAGACAGCAGATGCGTTTCAAAAGATTATTCAACAAGGGTGTTTTTTTTAAAGCGGTATCAGGGACAGTATATCATGCCGGACAGAGGTGTCTTACAGATAGCGATAAATCGTCCACAACTGTAACCTCCCCCCACCTTCCCCTTTTGTCCGAAACAGGTCGTTCTATGATAGAGATGTTGGGGGTCTTGGCCATTATCGGCGTGTTAAGTATTGCTGCCGTCGCCGGGTATCGTTTCGCCCTGTTAAAGTTCCGCGCCAATGAAGTTGTCAACGAACTCAACATGCGCGCTATCAATGTGTCCGCCCAAATGCTTAACACCGGCACTGTCTATGAAAAAAACGAACTGATTGAAGACGGATTCGGCGATACCCTGACCGTCGGTTTCCCCGTTGAAACCGCTATCTCGGACAGAAACACCGATTACTTTGAAATCCTGGTCAGCGATATCCCGGCTGATCTGTGTCGTCAAATCCTGCGCGATTATGAAAACCCTATCATGATCTTTGTCAATGACGTGCGCTATAACGCCGATACAACCATCTGTGATGAAACAGCCCTGAACGATATGGGCTTTATTTATAAAAATGATCTGGGAACACACGAAGCGTGTTCCGAGAAAGGATATTTTGACGAAGAGGACTTTCAGTGTCACTGTTCGGGCAACACCTATCTGGACATTTACACGAACGATTGTTTGTGTCCGGCGGGGCATATCTGGAGCGCCGGTGAAGGCACCTGTATTGAGTCTATTTGTCCAGAGGGACAGTTTGAGTCACTCACGGCAGGGTGTGTGCCGTGTTCGGATGACAAGACATATACCATCGCGACAGATGAACGCCACAAACAGCTGTGCGAAGCATCTACCTGCGGGCGAATCGTGGTGGGGAGTAATTGTGTGAATGCTGATGTCAATAATTGCATTAAGGGAGAGAGTTTTCGGAAAGATAACGGCGAATGTGTCGCCTGTTCACAAGGAACGTATGTGTATTTGTCTTCAACCGAGGCCAAAAACAGCTGCACACAAAACTGTCCGACACAACGGTTTTTAATGGGCCCTTGGTGTATTAACAAAGATTGGTGTCCCGATGATAACCGGCACTTTTTTCAATTTGATTTAACGCAAGGCCCCGGTCTTTCCTGTATTAGTTGTGATAGCACATGGGAATCCGTTATTTGGGGTTTTTTCACAAATACAAATGAAAACGATACTGTTAGCAGATGTTCAAAATGTACGGATGCAGAGGGTGCTTTCAATCGGGCTGTCAAACGTAAAAATGGTAAGGATTATTGCGGCTTTCGCAATTGCACCGCAACCCAATTTAAAGGAGCGGATGAGGCGTGCTATGATTGTGACGAAATAAATGCAATCTATATCGGGATAAATGATGATGCACTTCAATCAAGCTGCCTTTCCTGCGAGAAGCGCGAAGTAACAGATGACGGCTATTGCCGCATTAAAGATTGTGCGCCCGGGGAAGGTCTCCGGATGAAAGATGGCACCTGCTATCCGTGTAATCATTATATTTCTAACACACCTCA
>CALXVS010000021.1 GCA_944392145.1 uncultured Alphaproteobacteria bacterium
TCACTGTTCGGGCAACACCTATCTGGACATTTACACGAACGATTGTTTGTGTCCGGCGGGGCACGTCTGGAGCGCCGAGGAAGGCACCTGTATTGAGTCTATTTGTCCAGAGGGAGAGTTTGAGTCACTCACGGCAGGGTGTGTGCCGTGTTCGGATGAAAGCATTTATACGATTGCGACCGATCAGCAAAAAGCCATTTGTTTGGCCTGCGGAAACAGGGAGGCTTATACGTTTAATACACAAACATATTGTTATAATTTAAAACCGGCCTGTGTTTCGGGAACAACGTTCCGCCAACTTGGCGGAACATGCATAAGCTGCACAGCCACGGCTCATCGGGTTTATGTTCCCAATACAACCGATGCCATTAATTCATGCAATGCCTGCCCGAACAGGATGTATGATTCAAGTCAATGTATTATCAAAACATGTTTACCGGGCTATTTTTTAGCAAGCGATAAGTGTTATGATTGTAATACACCGGATACGGTTTCCATGTCAAATGCAACATATCAAAATTCTTGTTTAGCCTGTGGCAACAGAAGTATTATAAATAACACCTGTGTCAAAACAACATGTTCCACCGGTGAATTTATGGGGGCAGACGGGAAATGCTATGCCTGTGATCAGCCCAAAAAAATTGCCGTTACTGCCAATTCGGGATGCACAAATACGGCGTGCAAGCGGGTGGAGATAACGGGCAGTGACGGTAAAACGTATTGCCAAATTGCCGATTGCCCGACCGGCGGAACCCACGTTGATATTGATGGGAATTGCTATCCGTGTAATAAAAATTTTCAATCAACCAAAACGCAATGTGCACAATGTAAAAATCCTGAACGTTTATGGGTCGGAACGGATAATGCCGATGGGACGGCCAAAGGAACTTGTATGACAAAATGTGAATTGGGAACACAAATTATTTATTCTAATCAATATTGCAGCTCCTGTCCCGACACAACTTTCCCGGCGGGGAGCACCGCAATTCATCGCGAATACTGTGAAGCGTGCACCAAGGGAAACCATTTGGTTGGTGGATGGTGTGTTTCAAACACGGCCTGTACCAAAGGAACGCATTTTATTAATGCGGCTGGAAGTTATAGTGTTTGTTCTGCATGCGAAAGAACGGAAAAGACCTATATCGGCACACTTGATATAGAACGGGACTATTGTCTGGCGTGCACAACAAAACCGCGGTTTTGGATCGGGGAATATTGCTATCGGTGCGATTCGCCCGAAACACCTGATGTAACCTCAACCGATGAAGAAAAAAGTTGCCGTACCTGTGCCGAACGCGAGGTCAAAGACGGGAAGTGTGTCCTGGTGCAGTAAGGAAACCTATTTTGCGGGACAGGTATAAAAAAGCTTGCATACGATTGTATTTTGCTTTACACTGATACAAGCGTAAAATACGCTGGTTTAATTTTTAATAAAAAGGAGTATTACAGATGATGAAATACATTGTTATGTTGGGTTTGGCATTCAGTTTGTCGGCTTGTATGGGATCACGCGGTTATGTCGGTGGTCAAAAAGTGTGTGAAAACGATTATTTGTTTGGCGTGTTGTCTATTTCAGAATTGTTCTCACCCTGCAACAAATAAAAAAGCAAAGATAAAAAAACGCCGGTGTTTGTCGCCGGCGTTTTTTTTATTACATCGTTAAGCCCTGTTTATCGGCAGAAACGGTGACGGTATCCCCGTCTTTCACCGAACCGTCCAACAGTTTCAGGGCCAATTTGTTTTCCACCTCTTGCCGAATCAGGCGTTTTAGCGGCCGTGCCCCGAATTCGGGGTCATACCCGTTTTGGGCCAGCCAGTCTTTGGCCTGATCATCCAGGTGCAATGTGATGCGCCGTTCGTTCAGGCGTTGTTCTAAACGGTTTAACTGAATATCCACAATCCGGCGGATATCATCTTTGTTTAAGGGGGTAAACGTGATGATTTCATCCATACGGTTGATAAATTCGGGTCGGAAAAAGGCTTTTAAGGCGTCACGCAGGCTTTTTTCATCCGAGCCGGCGGCTAAATTAGATGTCATGATGATAAACGTGTTTTTAAAATCTACCGTGCGTCCTTGACCGTCGGTCAGGTGCCCTTCATCCAACACTTGCAGCAACACATTAAACACGTCAGGATGAGCTTTTTCCACCTCGTCAAACAAAATAACCTGATACGGACGGCGGCGAACGGCTTCGGTTAAAACACCCCCTTCGTCATAACCGACATATCCCGGAGGGGCGCCGATTAAACGGGCAACCGCGTGTTTTTCCATGTATTCGGACATATCAATGCGAATATAGGCCGATTCTTCATCAAACAAAAATTCGGCCAAAGCTTTGGCCAATTCGGTTTTGCCGACGCCCGTGGGCCCCAGGAATAAAAACGATCCGATCGGGCGGTTCGGGTCTTTTAAACCGGCGCGCGAGCGGCGCACGGCGTTTGCAACCGCCGTAATAGCAGCGTCTTGACCCACGACACGACGGGCTAAATTCTTTTCAATGTTTAAAAGCTTTTCCCGTTCGCTGCCCAAAAGCTTATCCACGGGAATGCCCGTCCATTTGGAAACGACAGCCGCAATTAAATCGGGTGTGACGACTTCAAATGATTTTTGGGCATCGGATTGCCGGTTTAATTCGGTTAACCGTTTTTCCAAATCGGGTATTTCCTTATACTTCAATTCACCGGCTTTTTCATACAAGCCGTCGCGTAAGGCCCGTTCAACGTCGGTTTTGGCTTTATCCAACCGTTCGCGCAGGCGACCGGCTTCCTGAAGCGCATTTTTATGCACGCGCCAGTGTTGTGTTTCTTCGGCCGATTGTTTTTCAAGGGTTGTAATATCCGATTCAATTTTTTGAAGTCTGTCGCGCGAGGCCGCATCGGTTTCTTTTTTAAGGGCTTCGCGTTCAATTTTTAATTGCAGTAAGCGACGGTCAATTTCATCCAAATGTTCGGGTTTTGAATCAATCGCCATGCGTAGTTTGCTGGCGGCTTCATCCACCAGGTCAATTGCTTTATCCGGCAAAAAACGATCGGTAATATAGCGGTTTGACATGACAGCGGCGGCGACCAATGCGGCATCGGCAATATGCACGCCGTGATGCAGTTCGTATTTTTCTTTAATCCCGCGCAGAATGGAAATGGTTTCCTCTACCTGTGGTTCCGATACATAAACCGGTTGAAACCGGCGGGCGAACGCTTGGTCTTTTTCAATGTATTTTTGATATTCTTTTAAAGTTGTTGCCCCGATACAATGTAATTCACCGCGTGCCAATGCCGGTTTTAACAGGTTTGAGGCATCCATTGATCCCGATGTCGCCCCCGCACCGACCACGGTATGCATTTCATCAATAAATAAAATAATGCGTCCGTCGGCAGCGGCAACTTCCTGAAGCACGGCTTTTAAGCGTTCTTCAAATTCACCGCGGTATTTGGCGCCGGCAATCATTGCCCCCATGTCCAATGCCATCAACCGTTTATGTGCCAAACTTTCGGGCACGTCGCCGTTGACGATACGTAAGGCCAACCCTTCCACAATCGCGGTTTTACCGACACCCGGTTCCCCGATTAAAATCGGGTTATTTTTGGTGCGGCGCGAAAGCACCTGAATCGTGCGGCGGATTTCTTCATCCCGCCCGATAACAGGGTCCAGTTTGCCCTGTAACGCGCGTTCGGTGTAATCCAGCGCGTATTTTTTAAGGGCGTCAAACGTATCTTCCGCCGTTGGGCTTTGGGCGGTGCGCCCTTGCCGCATGTTATTGATAACCGTGTTCAAACGTTTTAAATCCACCCCGTAAGATTTGTGTGCCAACACGGCTTGCAACAACCGTTCAACGGTTACATAACTGTCCTTGGCCTTATCCGCGATTTGTTCGGCGCTATCCAACACTTTTAAAAAATCTTGGGACGCGACGGTTTGAATGTTCCCTTGAACTGTTGGCAGAGCGGATAAATCCGCATCCACCGCTTGGGTAAGGGAGGTCGGATCTGTCCCTGCCTGTGTCACCAAAGCAGCGGCCATGCCGTCTTTGTCCGTCAACAAAACTTTTAATAAATGCGCGGGCGTTAAAAACTGATTCCCCTGACGGGCGGCCAGAGTTTGCGCCGCTTGAATAAATCCTTGACTGCGATCGGTTAATTTTTCACTGTTCATCAGATGTTCCTTTCTTGTTTTATAAAAAATACATAAGGTGCTATGCGTCTTTTTTCAAGAGGGGGAGGTTTGTTTTTTAAAGAGAAAATGAAAAGCCGTGCGTTTAAAATGTTTTTTTTCCTTTAGGGGATTATTTTTTGCTTTTCTTGACCTTGTGAAAAATGTTATACATATAACAATCGTTTTTTATCCATGGGGGATTGATGTCATATATTTTGGAACAAAAAACCGTTGAGGACCTTGTATCAGGGGGATATTGGGGCGACCCGTTTTCCGTTTTTGGCATGCACCAATGCCGCGATATGGAAGGGAATCCTATGTTGTTTATCCGCACGTTGCAGCCGCAAGCGGTTCAGGTTGAACTGATCAACGCGCAAACGGGCCAATCGTTGGGGGCCATGCGGCGGGTGCATGACAAAGGGCTTTTTCAAACCGATTTGCCGGGGGAGACGGTCTTTTTCCCCTATGTGTTTCGCGTGACGTTGCCGGACGATTCCGTTTATACAAGTGATGATCCCTATCGGTTTATGCCCGTGTTGGGTGAGATGGATTTGTATCTGTTTGGTGAAGGAACCCATGACAGTATTTACCACCGCTTGGGTGCCCATTTAATGACACATCAAAGTGTTCCCGGGGTTTTGTTCGCCGTTTGGGCACCCAATGCCAAACGTGTCAGTGTTGTGGGGCCCTTTAACGGGTGGGACGGACGGCGTCACATGATGCGCCCGCGTGGTCAGTCGGGGGTGTGGGAGTTGTTCATTCCGGGGTTAAAAGAATGGGATATTTATAAATACGAACTGATTGGTGCCGACGGGCGATTGTTGCCGTTAAAGGCGGATCCTTACGGGTTTGCATTTGAACAACGTCCCAAAACGGCTTCGTTGGTTTATGATTTGGATGCGTATGATTGGCATGATGACGCCTTTATCGCGCGCCGTGCAGAAAAAAATGCGTTGGAGGCGCCAATCGCGATTTATGAAGTGCATTTGGGGTCATGGCGGCGGACGGCAGATAATCGGTGGTTGACGTATCGCCAAATGGCCGATATTTTGCCGGCATATTTAAAAGAAAACGGTTGGACGCATGTTGAATTTTTGCCGGTGGCGGAATACCCGTTTGACGGATCCTGGGGGTATCAGGAAACCGGTTTGTATGCGCCGACAAGCCGATATGGCACACCGGCAGATTTCAAATATTTGATTGATAAATTGCACCAACATGATATTGCCGTCATTATGGATTGGGTGCCGGCGCATTTCCCAAAAGATGCGTTCGGCTTGGCCGATTTTGACGGAACAGCGTTGTATGAACATGCCGATCCGCGGCGCGGAGAACACCGCGATTGGGGAACCAAAATTTATAACTATGGCCGGAATGAAGTGGCTAACTTTTTATTGGCCAATGCCTTGTTTTGGATTAAAGAATATCACATTGACGCGTTGCGGGTTGATGCGGTGGCCAGCATGCTGTATTTGGATTATTCACGGCGTGAGGGGGAATGGATTCCCAATATATATGGGGGGCGTGAAAATCTGGAAGCAATTGCCTTTTTACGTCGTTTGAATGAATGGGTTTTTGAAAAAGGGCAGGGCGCCACAACATTTGCCGAAGAATCAACCGCATGGCCGATGGTGTCGCGGCCGACTTATATCGGGGGATTGGGATTCGGGTTTAAATGGAATATGGGGTGGATGCATGATACGCTTCATTATATGCAGGAGGATCCCATTTACCGCAAATATCACCAAAACGAATTGACCTTTTCCATGTTGTATGCCTTTACGGAAAATTTCACGTTGCCCTTGTCGCACGATGAAGTGGTGCACGGCAAAGGATCATTATTAGCCAAAATGCCCGGGGATGAATGGCAGCGGTTTGCCAATTTAAGGGCGTATTTAACCTATATGTATATGCATCCCGGCAAAAAATTGTTATTCATGGGGTCGGAAATAGCTCCCTATACGGAATGGAATTATGAAACGGCTTTGCCGTGGGAGTTGTTGCAATATCCGTATCATCAAGGGATGCAACAGTTGTTAAAGGAATTAAATGCCCTGTATGGGGCACATCCGGCGTTATTTAAAGCCGATTTTTCACCGGACGGGTTTGAATGGATTGACGGCAGTGATGCGGAAAAATCGGTTTTGACCTTTATGCGGCATGCCCCGAAAGACGGTGAAACGATTGTGGTTGCTTGCAATTTAACACCGGTTCCCCGATATAATTATCGTATTGGCGTTAATGAAGGCGGGGTCTGGACAGAAATTTTTAATTCGGATGCCGCTCGTTTCGGTGGAACGGATACGTGCAATATCGGTGATTTAATCACCGAAGAGCCGGGGTGGCATTTTAAACCCTATGCGCTTCAAGTGGTTTTACCGCCGTTGTCGGTGGTTTGTTTTCGGCTTAAAAAAGGCGGGCCCAGCCGCCCGCGGGGGTAAAATATGATGAAATACGAGGTGTTGCCCGGTTTGCCTTATCCGTTGGGGGCAACATATGACGGTAAGGGTGTGAACTTTGCGTTGTTTTCCTCAACAGCCACACGGGTGCAGCTGTGTTTGTTTAATGCCGCCGGCGGGAGGGAAGTGCGGATTGACTTACCCGAATACACGGATGAAGTGTTTCACGGATATGTGCGCGGGCTTAAACCGGGGCAACTTTACGGATATCGGGTGTTCGGGCCTTATGAACCGGAAAAGGGGTTGCGTTTTAATCCGCATAAATTATTGATAGATCCATATACAAAGCAATTGACCGGCCCGATTATTGCCCATAACGCGATGTTAGGATATATACCACATTCCAAAAACCGTGATTTGTCGTTCAGCCGAACCAATTCGGCACCGTTTGTGCCAAAATGCCTTGTTCCGGATGAAAATGATTTTGATTGGCAGAAAATTGATAAACCCAAAACACCGTGGAGTGATGAAATCATTTATGAGGCACACTTAAAAGGATTTACGATGATGAATCCCAAAATTGATGCGGCTGTGCGCGGCACGTGTGCGGGGCTTCAGGCAAAACAAGCGGTTTCTTATTTAAAAAGTTTGGGGATTACGGCGATAGAGTTATTGCCGGTTGCATCCTTTATGACGTCGGGATTTTTATTGGAAAAGGGATTAACAAATTACTGGGGGTATGATCCGATTGCATTTATGGCGCCGCATGCACCGTATTTGGCGTCGCAAAATTTGGCTGAAATGAAACAAATGGTGCGTGTGTTTCACGAGGCGGGGATTGAAGTTATTTTAGACGTTGTTTTCAACCATACCGGCGAAGGGAATGAAATGGGGCAAACCCTGTGCTATCGGGGGATAGATAACGGTGTTTATTATCGCCTGAACCAAGAGCACCCCCGATATTATGATGACACAACCGGTTGCGGGGCATCGTTTAATCTGGGGCATCCGCGCGCCCTGCAATTGGTGATGGATTCACTGCGTTATTGGGCAAATGTTATGCAAATTGACGGGTTTCGGTTTGATTTGGCCACCACGCTGGCACGGGATGACAACAACCAATATGCGATTAACAGTGATTTTTTGGCAACCGTTCAACAAGATCCGACTCTGCAGCGCCTTAAACTGATTGCCGAACCGTGGGATTTGGGATCGGGTGGGTATCAAGTCGGAGCGTTTCGTCCCGGGTGGGCTGAATGGAATGACAAGTTTCGGGATACCGTTCGGCGTTTTTGGAAAGGGGATATGGGCCAGGCCGCCGATTTTGCCTCACGCATGACGGGGTCATCTGATGTGTATCATGTTAAGGGGCGGCGGCCGTGGGAATCGGTCAATTTTATCACGGCACACGACGGGTTTTCTTTGGCGGATTTGGTATCGTTTAATCATAAACATAACGAAGCCAACGGTGAAAATAATCGGGACGGGACGGATGCGAACCATTCCTGGAACTCGGGTGTGGAGGGCATGACGTACGATCGGGCTGTTTTAAAAAATCGTTTTTTAAGGGCAAAAGGCCTGATGGCATCGCTTTTGTTATCCATTGGGACGCCGATGATTCGGGCGGGTGATGAAATTTTGGCTTCGCGTTTGGGAAATAACAACACGTATGCCCAAGATAATAAAATTTCATGGATTGATTGGGGGGATATTACCCCCGGCGGCCAAAAAATGCTTTCTTTCGTGCGACAATTGATTGCATTTCGCAACAAACATGCCGATTTGCGATCTAATGATTTTTTTTCGCCCGATGAATTGATTTGGTATCGTCCCGACGGACAAAAAATGAAGCCGGACAATTGGGAATATTTTGTGCGATCGGTTGCCTTTTTGATTGAAAATGAAAATAAAGGTTTGTTTTTTATTTTTAACGCTTATGACGGACCTATTGAATATACCTTTCCGGGGGAAAAAACTGCCGTTTGGAAATTGGCTTTTGAAGCGGAACGTATTCCGTCGGCAGCGACTTTTTCGGGAACAGTGACGGTCCCCGGATGGCATGTTATGGTTTTTGAACGGCAAACAAAGGGACCCAAAACATGACGGATGAAACACCGGCGTTGGATCGCTTGGCCGCCGCATTGGGTGTGTGGTTATCGTTTCAAGATCCCGATTCGGGGCAGATTGTGCCGGCATCGCTCAAAGCAAAACGGGCTTTGTGTGCGGCATTGGGGTTCCCGGCATCATCAGAGCGGGCCGCAACCGCCTCTTTAAAACGGTTAAAAATGTTGGAAATTGCCGATTTTGCCCCCCCTGTTTTGGTGGTGCGTCAGGCTGAAACAACACCGCTTACCCTGGAATTATATGTACCGAAAAAGGATCGTAATAAAACGATTTCATTTATTTTAACGCGTGAGGATTCCACAACACAGGCCGGGGCCTTTATGTTAGCGGATGAACAGATTCTGGAAACCTTAAAAACACCGGCAGGAGTCGTTTTAAGATGTCGTGTCGGGTTAAATTTAAGCGTGCCTATGGGATACCATGATTTAAGCTTTTTATCGGGCGGAGTTGCACCGGCAGGGGTGAATATGCGCACGCGGGTAATTGTTGTGCCGGATAAATGCTGGTGCCCGCCGCACTTGGCCGCCGGTGGGCGGGCTTTTGGCCTGCCATTACAATTGTATGCCTTAAAAAGCCGCCGTAATTGGGGTATGGGTGATTTAACGGATTTAAAAGATTTTATGCGATTGGCAAGTCAGTGGGGGGCAGCTTATGTCGGAATCAACCCCTTAAACGCGTTGTTTGCCGATGCTCCTGAAGAAGCAAGTCCCTATTATGTATCGTCTCGCTTGTTTTTAAACCCGATGTATATTGATACCGATGCCGTGCCCGAGGCCGCGGGATTGCCGACGTATGATGCCTATAAACATACGGCGCGGTTTAAAGAACTTGTTGCGTATTGCCGGTCATCGGAAAAGGTGGAATATGCCTATGTTTCCGAGATGAAGTATACGGCATTGGGTATTTTGTTTGAAGCGTTTCGGGCCGTGCACTTAAACCCCGATGAAACACCGAAAACGGCACGGGGTCAGGCTTTTGCTGATTTTGTTGCACAAAAAGGGCGAGCCTTGAATTTATTTGCGTTGTGGACGGTGTTGCGCATGTCTTTTGCCGCTGAAAACAGACCGGTTGCCTGGCAGGCTTGGGAAACGGGCTATCAAAACCCCAATTCAACACAAACACAGGCTTTTGCCGCCCGTTATCGGGACAGTTTGCTGTTTGTCATGTATCAACAGTTTTTGGCATTTGAACAATATCGCCAGGCGGTTACACCCGCTGAATCGGATGTCCCCTTTCCCCGAATTTATACAGACATGCCCGTTGGGGTGGGGGCTGACAGTGCGGATGTATGGGGGAATCAGACGGCCTTTTTAGCCGGTTTAAGTGTGGGGGCCCCCCCTGATTTATTTAATGCCGCGGGGCAGGATTGGGCTTTGGCAGCGTTTCATCCGCGTGTGTTGAAACAGCAAGGATACGAGCCGTTTATTCGTGTGTTGCGTGAAAAAATGGCTTTCGGCGGTGCAGTGCGGTTGGATCATGCCTTTAGTTTGATGCGGTTGTTTTTGCGAACACCCTTGGGGGAGGGCGCCTATTTATCCTATCCGTTTACGGATTTAATTGGTATTTTGGCTTTGGAAAGTGAACGCAATGCCTGTTTGGTGATTGCCGAAGATTTGGGCACACCGCCGCCGACATTTTATGACTTAATGCGCGCGGCGGGAGCTTTGTCCTTTCGGTTGTTTCGGTATGAAAAGGACGGGGATCGGTTGAAGCCGCCGACTCGGTATGACAGGCAATGCTTAATCATGACGGGCAGTCATGATATGCCGACAATGTCCGCGGTTTGGACGGGAAAAGATTTAATATTGATGCGGGATTTGAATTTGATTTCCGATGAGCGGTATGAACGGGAACATCGGGCGCGGATAGAGGAACGCCGGATGTATTTAGAGGCTTTTACCGCTCAAGGATTGTATGTTGATTGGCAGGTGGCCGGTTATTTTGATACTGTGCCGGAGTGGTTTATGCCGAATTTGTATGAATATCTGGCGCGTTCAAACAGCATGTTGATATTGGTGCGATTGGAAGATGTTCTGATGCAAACGAACCAAATTAATATTCCCGGCACACATTTTGAATATCCAAACTGGCGATTTAAACTGCCGGTTTCGTTGGATGAGTTGGCACTTGATGAACGATTAAAACAAGTTATGGAAGCCGTGCACCGTGCCCGCCCGTGATTTTGAAAGGTAAAAATAATGCAAAAATTTATAAAACCTCATGTCGTTCACAGTTTTGAATGTGATAATCACTTACGCTTAAGAGTGCGAAGTTTGTTTAATTTGTTTCAGGATTTGGCCGATGAGCATGCCAATGAAATGGGGCTTGGATATCATTACTGTCATGAACGGGATTTGGGGTGGATCGGAGCGGCCTATCATGTGCGTATTTTTAAGTGGCCGGTATGGGAGGATAAATTGACCCTTGCCACATGGCCCAGTGCGGTGACACCGGTTGCCGGTATTCGTGATTTTACGATAACAAATGCCGTGGGAGAAGTTATTATTGCAGCGTCCAGTATGTGGGTGGTTTTGGATTTAAAGCGTATGCGTCCCGTGCCGGTTGCGCGGCATATGCCTGCCTATAAGTTGATATCGGAAAAAGCACTTGAACCCGATTTTAAAAAGTTGGAACCATTATGTCACATTGATAATACGCGTGTATTTGATGTGCATGCCGATGAAATTGACCTGTATAATCATGTGAATAACGCCGTTTATCCCAGTTGGATTTTGGATGCGTTTGAATCGGATTTTTTAAAAGAGCATGACTTATCAGAAATTAAAATTTTGTTTAAGCATCCGGCGGTTTACACAGATAAGATTGTGATGGAAACACAAATTGATGGGAAAGAAACGCGTCATATCATTCGTTCTGATACGAATGAAAAAGTGTTTGCTGATATCAAAGCCGTATGGCGTGATAGTTAACGGATGAGAACAAAACAGGCGCTGAAAAAAGCGCCTGTTTGAACTGTAAGCAAAGGAAACACTTATTTTGATTGTTCTAATTGTGCCTCAATAAACCACAGGTATTTGTCCAAATCCTCGGACGCATCGGTTAAAATATTTAAAGTTGTTTCATCCCCAAACCCGTCACTGATAACAGTGCGCACATGATTAGCAACCGTTGCATAACGTGTGTGTAATTCGTTTAGGTGATCTTCAACCATAAAAATATCTTTCGGATAAGTGACAAATGCCGCATGGTCAGTAATATCATCGGGTCTGCCCAACGCACTTCCGCCCAATTGAACGGTGCGTTCGGCAATTTTATCGGCGTAATCCAATAATTTTTCATTAAAGGGATCCAACATTTCATGAACACTGATAAAATTATACCCGCGCATATTCCAGTGTGCTTGTTTTGTTAAAAGGGCCAGGCCCAAAAATTCGGCTAATAAATCATTTAAAACCGGTATGATTTTTTCTTTGATGTCGGGATCTACATTATTCAGCGTCGATCTGATCATCATTCGTTCGGTAATATGGCTCATGCATTCTCCTTTTCGTTGTTGACACAGATCATATGGAAGCTTGATTTTCGGAACTCAACCCCGTCTTTTTAGTCGTTTTTTAAGATGGTGGGATGAATATGAAATCGCGCAGCGGTTTTTGTTAAATCATGCGCAATTGTTTGATTGGTTTTAAAGGCACGAATCATAATATTTTTGGGGGAGTTTTCAAAATTTACAAATTCTAAAACATCTGTTTTATATCCGTTGTTTTCCAAAAAACGTGCCCGCAAAGCATCTGTGACCAGTGCAGCAAAACGTTCTTTTAACAAACCGTATCCTAACATAAAGTCCAATTCGGAAGAAGCAATGTTTTTTGAAACCTCTTTATGGCAGCAAGGCACGGCTAAAATAGCACTTGCCCCTGATTGAATTCCCCGTTTTATAACAGCAGCCGTTGCCGTATCACAAGCATGTAACGATACAACAATATCCGCTTTTTGGGGCAAGGAGACGGTTTGAACATTGCCGCATATAAATGTCAAATTGTCCCGTTTCAGTTTTTGACGAATTTGCGTGCAGGTTTGAATAACCGCCGGTTTTAAATCAACACCGATAAAACGGGCCGTCCGGTGACGTAAAACGGATAAAAAATAGTCCAAGATAAAGGTTAAATAGGACTTACCGCAGCATAAGTC
The DNA here is from genome assembly GCA_944392145.1 of uncultured Alphaproteobacteria bacterium. GTDB lineage: Bacteria > Pseudomonadota > Alphaproteobacteria > CAAHEQ01 > UBA3637 > CALXVS01. The sequence continues at coordinate 12,826 of CALXVS010000021.1, forward strand.
CCAAATAATAAGCTCTTTATGTGGATTACATGTATTTAATGCCTGATCAAATACGTTTAAAAATTGATTAATTTGAATAAATTTATCCCGTTGTGTCGGGTAAATGCGGCCGTTTTTATCCATGATGCCCAATTCAATCAAGGCAGGGACGGGTGTCCCTTCCTCAATCAGGTATTTTTTGGACCGATTATGATTCATATTTTGGTGTCGTTCCCCGGTAAAAGGCCGTTTTTTTAAAATCAGTCGGTTATTTTTAACCGTTCCTTGCCAATTTTCTTGTTTTAAAAGAATATAAATTTCTTTAAAATGTGTTGTCAGTAAATTTTCCACGTATAAAATGGCTTCATCCGCGGGCATGTTTTTATGAAAGGCTTGATTGTTTTGAAAGATTTCACTTTGATAAACAGTCTGTCCTTTTAACAAAATCGGGCGTAAAATACATTTTTGCGGTCCATCGGATGTTATGGGATGTGCCAGAATGATTTTGACGAAAGGCAAACTGAAAAAAGGGATAATTTGTTGCTTCATAAAAACCGTTTTAGCATAAAAAGGACAGGGAATCAAGGCTTTTTTTAAAGAAAAAAAGGAATGTTTTTTCCTTTTTGTGATTCTTTTTCTTATTTGATTGGAAAAAAGGCTTTTATATGTGCTTTGTAACAAATAAAAAAACAGATTACATTCTTTACAATCTGTTGATTTATTCTTTTTTAATTGGTGGGCGACTACGGAGTTGAAGCGCAAATCACATTCGTATAAACGGGGTTAAACTATTTTGACAACGTATAGGCGTGGGAGCCGGTGGCAGCCAGCAGAATAATTTGGTCATCTTGAATTTTATAAATTAACACCCAATCCGGTTCAATATGTAAATCGCGATATCCTTTCCAATTGCCTTTTAACGGATGATCTTTGTAACGGGCAGGGATAGGTTCGCCCGTTAATAAAATTGAAAAAACACGTTGGAGTTTCTCTAAATTACGTCCTTGTTTTTGACACAATTTATAATCTTTTTTAAAGCGGTTGGAAAAGATAAAAGAACGCATAACTTAATCCTTATTTAACGCCGTCATCAGGGCCTCAACAGTATGATAGGGACCGTTTATTTCATGATTTTTTAAGTCGTGTTCCGCTTCACTGATAGCTTGAATTGTTTGTTGTGAAGGAGAATCCGGTAACTTTAATTCAAAGGGAATGCTTTGTGTATTGCGAATTTGAGAGAAAAAAATACGCACCGCGTCAGATGTTGTCAAACCTAAACGGCATAAAACCGCTTCAGCTTCTGTTTTCAATTTTCCATCAATACGAATATTTAAATTTGTCATTATTTCCTCCATTTGTTTACATTGTAAATCATTTTGTTGACATTGTCAATACATTATTTAAAAAGTAGGCTTTGTAAACGTGAAGGAGTAAAATATCAGTCGGTTACGTATGGGACACGTATGATAAATACTTTCGTTCAACGTCCAAATATAATACCAAAAGATAAACGAAATTTAAGGATGAAATATGTTTTAAGAAAATATAGAACAATTCGGTCATGTAAATCAAAAAGCGATTGAAAATGATTTCCTGGTTTTCCTTGTTTTTTTACCATTCATGGTTTGTTTTTCAGTGTTTTTACTTTTTACATAAAAAAACAACCTATATAAAAATACAGGTTGTTGGTTTATTCTTTTGAATTGGTGGGCGACTACGGATTTGAACCGCAGACCCCCTCGGTGTAAACGAGGTGCTCTGACCAGCTGAGCTAGTCGCCCGTAAAAAAAGGATGGTATTTTTTACCACCCTTTTTTTGTTCTGTCAACAAAAAATTAGTTGACGGCGTCTTTTAAACCTTTACCCGGTGCAAATTTCGGCTGTTTTGAAGCCGGAATTTTAATGGTGGCACCTGTGCGCGGGTTGCGGCCGGTTGTCGCTTTGCGTTTTGCCACTTTAAATGTGCCAAAGTTGGTCACGCGGACTTCGTCCCCTTTTTTCAAAGCGGTTGTGATTACATCAACTGTCGCTTCAAAAACTTTAACTGCGTCTGCTTTCGTGACGGCAGCTTTTTTCGCAATCGCGTCAATCAATTCTTGTTTATTCATAATAAAACTCCTTTATATGGGTTGAATGCAAAGGCTTAAAATCGGCCTTACATCTTTATCTGACACTATTTTTTTGTGCTTGTCAACAGGTTTTTTGATAAAAAAGCCTAAAAATGCTTGAATTGAGCCATTTTTTTTAAAAAAAACCTTAAAAATTCCAAAATGGCTTTTTTAAACCATTTCAAAACACCATAACGGCACTTTTTAAGCGCCGTTATGCGTTATCGGATTTTGCCCCTTTTTAACCTTTTTGGGGGCAATCGGACATCTTATCTTCCGGCAGCGGTTTTAACTTTTGTGTTAAGGCAATGTCCAACACTTGAGCCGCCTGTGAAACCGGAATTAACTTTAAGCCGTTTTTCACAATATCCGGAATTTCGGCCAAGTCCTTTTCATTTTCTTTCGGGATTAAAACGGTTTTAATGCCGGCTCGTAATGCCGCTAACAGTTTTTCTTTCAATCCGCCGATAGGCAGCACATGCCCGCGCAGTGTGATTTCCCCCGTCATGGCGACATCTTTATGCACCGGGATTCCGCTTAACACCGATACCAATGAGGTCATCATGGCAATACCGGCCGACGGGCCGTCTTTGGGGGTTGCCCCTTCGGGAACGTGAATGTGGATATCATTCTTTTCAAACACTTGCGGTGAAATACCCAATTCGGCATAATGTGACCGAATAAACGAACGGGAGGCTTCGGCCGATTCTTTCATAACATCGCCCAATTGCCCTGTTAAGGTAATAACGCCTTTACCGGGCATTTTGGCCGCTTCAATAGACAAAATTTCGCCGCCGACTTCCGTCCAAGCCAAGCCGGTTGTTGTCCCGATTTGGTCCTCTTGTTCGGCGACACCGAATGTGTATTTCGGGACACCGGCATATTTTGACAGGTTGTCGGGCGTAATGGTCACGCTTAATGTGGTTCCCAACTGAATTTCTTTAACAACCTTACGGGCGATGTTGGCAATTTCACGTTCCAGGTTTCTGACACCCGATTCGCGTGTATAGCGACGAATTAACTCTAATAAAGAATCATCCGTTATCGTCAACTCACCGTCTTTTAACGCCGCTTGTTTAAATTGTTTCGGCAACAAGTGCCGTTTGGCAATTTCCACTTTTTCATTTTCCGTATAACCGGATAGTTGAATAATTTCCATACGATCCAACAACGGTCGCGGCATTTTTAACGTATTCGCCGTTGTGATGAACATGACATGTGATAAGTCATAATCCACCTCTAAATAATGGTCATTAAAGGTTTTGTTTTGCTCGGGGTCCAACACTTCCAGCAGGGCTGATGAGGGGTCGCCACGGTAATCGTTCCCCAACTTGTCTATTTCATCCAATAAAAACAGGGGATTGATGGTTTTAACCTTTTTCATCCCTTGAATGATTTTGCCGGGCAGGGCACCGATATAGGTGCGCCGATGACCGCGAATTTCGGCTTCATCGCGCATACCCCCCAATGAGGCGCGCACAAAAGCGCGTCCCGTTGCGCGGGCAATGGATTGCCCCAACGATGTTTTACCGACCCCCGGCGGGCCGACAAGGCATAAAATAGATCCGTGTGCCGATTCGGTGCGTTGTTGAACAGCCAAAAATTCCAAAATGCGTTCTTTGACTTTATCCAGACCGTAATGATCCGTATCCAAAATTTCTTTGGCTTTTTTCAGGTCAATTTTAATCGGACTTTTGTGTTTCCAGGGCACGGCAATCAACCAATCCAAATAATTGCGGATAACGCCGGCTTCGGCAGACATGGGGCCCGTCATTTGCAATTTTTTCAGTTCCCCTAAAGCCTTGTTCATGGTTTCTTTGGGCATGCCTGCCTTTTTGATTTTCTTCTCAAGTTGTTTCAGTTCGCCGGCCTCATCAGAATCGCCCAATTCTTTTTGAATGGCTTTCATTTGCTCGTTCAAATAATATTCACGTTGGCTTTTTTCCATTTGGTGTTTGACGCGCTTCCGAATTTTGCGCTCTACCTGAAGCACACCGATTTCTTTTTCCATTGCGGCAAAAAGCGCTTCAAGACGTGCCGGCAAGGAATCAATTTCCAACAATTTTTGTTTGTCGGGCAGTTTCATGGCCACATGCGTGGCAACAATGTCGGCAAATTTATCGGCTTCTTGCACTTGCGAAATGGCCATTAAAACTTCCGGTTCAATGCGTTTATTCAAACGAACATAATTTTCAAACTGTTCGGCGACGGATCGTTTTAAAGCTTCCACTTCATCCGTGCGCTCTGCTTTATCCGAAATCAATTCGGCATGTGCTTCAAAAAATTGATTGTTTTGTGTCCAATCCAAAACCCGTGCCCGCTGCAGCCCTTCAATTAAAATTTTAACCGTTCCGTCGGGCAGTTTCAACAACTGCAGGATATTGGCGATTGTTCCCACACGGTATAAATCCCCCGTATAGGGGGTATCCAGCATGGTGTCCGTTTGTGCGATTAACAAAACTTTCTTATCGTTTTGAACCGCATTTTCCAAGGCCGCAACGGATTTATCTCGTCCCACAAACAATGGAGCAACAATGTGCGGGAAAATGACAATATCCCGTAAGGCCAAAACGGGGTAAATACCGTTTTTGGGTAAAGAGTCTTGATTGTTTTTTTCTTGTGTTGTATCGCTCATACGTTATGTTCCCCTTCAAAATGACATATAAGGATATGGGGTTCCTTTTTTATTTTTCAAGTCCGATCAACACGCTTTTGACGGTTTTGCATGCGAAAAGACTAAAACAGGTGTTGTATCACCGCCGACAACTTGTTGATTGACAACAACTTCTTTTAAATCCGCAATATCGGGCAGTTCATACATTGTGTTAATCAACAGTTTTTCAACAATAGATCTTAATCCCCGCGCACCGGTGTTCTTTTCCAATGCTTTTTTGGCAATGGCCTGCAAGGCGTCATCGGTGAATGTCAACGTAACACCGTCCATTTTAAACAGGGCCTGATATTGCTTGGTTAAAGCATTTTTAGGCTCTTTTAAAATCTGAATCAAAGCGGCTTCATCCAATTCTTCCAGTGTAACCGTAACCGGCAGTCGGCCGATGAATTCGGGAATTAAACCGAATTTTAATAAATCGTCGCTTTGCACTTTGGCCAGGATGTTTTTATCTTTTGCTTCTTTATCCCGAACATTGGCCCCAAACCCGATGGAATAGGACACTTCGCGCCGCTCAATGACTTTTTCCAACCCGGCAAACGAGCCGCCGCAAATAAATAAAATATGACGCGTGTTGACTTTAATATATTCCTGATTCGGGTGTTTGCGGCCGCCTTGCGGGGGCAGGGACGCAATTGTTCCTTCCATCAGTTTCAATAAAGCTTGCTGCACACCTTCGCCCGATACGTCACGTGTAATGGACGGACCGTCGGATTTGCGTGAAATTTTATCAATTTCATCAATGTAAATGATACCGCGTTCGGCCTTGGCAACATCATAATTGGCGGCCTGAAGCAATTTTAAAACAACGTTTTCCACATCTTCCCCGACATAACCTGCTTCGGTTAATGTGGTGGCATCGGCAATGGCAAACGGCACATCCAAAATGCGGGCCAACGTTTGCGCCAACAGGGTTTTTCCCGACCCCGTCGGTCCCAATAACAGAATGTTGGATTTATCCAGTTCTACGTCGTCGGCTTCGGCCTGACCTTTGGCATTCAAGCGTTTATAATGGTTGTAAACAGCCACGGATAAAACCTTTTTGGCTTGTTCCTGGCCGATAACGTATTCATCCAAAATTTCTTTGATTTCCTGAGGTTTTTTAAGCAGTAACGGTTCTTCTGTTTCTTCAGATTGCTTTTTTTCAAGAACCGATTTCATCGCATTTTGTGTTCCTTCTTTCAGGATATCACTGCACAACCCGACGCATTCGTCACAAATAAAAACAGTTTCTTCCTTACCGCCGGCCAAAGAAAATGATTTTCCGGCAATAAGTTTACGTACCTCGTTTTGTGATTTATTGCAAAATGAACATCTGAGTAAATCCGGTGTCTTGTCTGTCATGCGATTCCTTATTATTTCACTGTTTCACGCGATGAAACGATTTCGTCAATCAAGCCGAACGCTTTTGCTTCTTCGGGGGTCATGAAGTTGTCCCGTTCCATGGCCTTTTCAACCGTCGCCAATTTTTGCCCTGTCCGTTCAACATAAATTTGATTCAATCGCGCCCGAATGGCCAAAATTTCGCGGGCATGAATTTCAATATCGGTCGCTTGACCTTGAAACCCGCCCGAGGGCTGATGAATCATCACCCGGGCATTGGGTAATGCCAAGCGGCGGCCTTTTTCCCCGCAGCATAAAAGCAACGACCCCATAGAGGCCGCTTGCCCCATGACAATGGTTGAAACGGGGCAGCGGATATAATTCATCGTATCCAAAATGGCCAATCCGGACGTGACAACACCCCCCGGTGAATTGATGTAAAAGGAAATTTCTTTTTTCGGGTTTTCCGCTTCCAAAAACAAAAGCTGTGCGCAAATCAAACTGGCCACTTCGTCATTAACTTGCCCCGTTAAAAAGATAATGCGTTCTTTCAACAGGCGTGAATAAATGTCAAATGCCCGTTCCCCGCGGCCGGTTTGTTCAACGACCGTGGGAACCAGTGTATTCATTTGCTCTTTTGTATAATGTGCGTGATACATGAAAAAAGACGTCCTTTCACATCCGGTTATTTTTTATCCGGGTCATAGGCATAAAGATCTTTGACCGATACTTTTTGATCAGCCACTTTAGCCGTATCCAAAATAAAATCAACCACTTTTTCTTCAAACAACGGTGCACGCAAGGCATCCAGTGCCCGCGGATTCTTTTGATAGTATTCAAAGACGGTTTTTTCCTGACCCGGATAGCGGCGTGCTTCGGCCATAACGGCGGCGGTTAAATCTTCCTGAGTCAAAGAAACTTTATTTTGATTGGCAATTTCGGCCAACAGCAAACCTAACCGCACACGGCGTTCGGCAATGTCCCGATATTCTTTTTTCAAAGCGTCTTCGGATTTATTTTTTTCGTCTTCATCCAACGCACCGTTCTTTTTGGCTTCTTCAAATTGGCGCCAAATGGAATCAAATTCCAAATCAACCATGCCGGCGGGCACTTCAAAATCATGTGTTTCGGCCAATTTATCAAGTAAGGCACGCTTGGCATGCATACGGGCAATGCGGCCGTATTCACGATTTAATTCGGTTTTAATCATTTCTTTTAGTTTATCTGCCGATTCCGCGCCGAACAGTTTTGCAAACGCATCATCAATTTCGGGTGTTTTAAAGCGGCGCAATTCTTTTAAAACCACTTTAAACAGTGCTTTTTTACCGGCCAAATCCTTGGCATGATAAGTATCGGGGAATGTGACGTTCACATCAACCGTTTCGCCGATTTCATGGCCGACCAATTGATCTTCAAACCCCGGAATAAAGGTGTTGGAACCCAAGTTCAAATAATAATCCTTACCGCTGCCGCCTTTAAATTCGGCACCGTCAATGGAACCGGTGAAATCAATCACAACAACGTCGCCCGTTTTTGTGGCGCGTTTTTCATCAAGCAATTCAGTCGTTTTTTTGGAATCAGCCAATTTTTTCAAGGCTTCATTGATTTCTTCCTCACCCGCTTCGGCACTCATTTTGGTCAGTTCCAACGTTTTAATATCCGTCGGGACAACTTTCGGCAACGCTTCCATGTCAACGGTTAATTCAATATCCTTGCCGTCTTCAAACTGTTTCAGTTCAATTTTGGGGCGCAGCGCCGGGCGCACATCATTTTCTTTGAATGTTTTATCCACGTATTCTTGAACCAATGCATCCAACACTTCCCCTTTGACGGCCGATTCATATTTTGATTTGATCAGGGATAAGGGCGCCTGACCCGGGCGGAAACCTTGAATTTTTGCCTCTTTTTGAATTTCTGCCAGTTTTTGCGTCATTTTGTCTTGAAAAACGGTGGCCGGAATCGTGATTGAAAAAGAATGTGCTAATTTATTTTTTGTCATAATCTTTCCTTATATCTTAAAAACTTGGTGCGGACGAAGGGACTTGAACCCCCACGCGTTAAAAGCAACGGCTTCTAAGACCGTCGTGTCTGCCATTCCACCACGTCCGCTTGCCACTGAACGTTAGATATAACATACTTCATCGGAAAAAGAAAGTATTTTTATGAAAAAATCTTGAAAAAAATCCCGAATTTTGTTAAACTGCCGTTATTTTTAAGAAAGGAAACCCCTATGTCCGAAACGTTACGGGAAATTGTTCAAAAACGGCGCACATTTGCCATTATTTCACATCCGGATGCCGGTAAAACGACTTTAACGGAAAAGCTGTTGTTGTTTGGCGGTGCTATCAATCAGGCCGGCGCCGTCAAAGCCCGCGGTGAAAATCGGCGCGCACATTCGGATTGGATGAAAGTTGAACAAGAGCGCGGTATTTCGGTTGCGTCATCCGTGATGAGTTTTGATTACGGCGGTTGTTCGTTTAATTTATTGGACACGCCGGGACATGAAGATTTTTCGGAAGATACCTATCGTGTTTTAACCGCCGTTGATTCGGCTGTTATGGTGATTGATTGCGCCAAAGGGATTGAAGCCCAAACCAAAAAATTGTTTGAAGTGTGCCGGCTGCGCGATATTCCGATTATCACGTTTATCAATAAGTTAGATCGCGACGGGCGGGATCCGTTTGAGTTGTTGCAGGAAATTGAACAGACTTTGGCGCTTGATGTAACGCCGGCGGTTTGGCCGATTGGCATGGGGCGTGATTTTAAGGGATGTTTTGATTTAATAAAAGACCATTTAAATTTATTTGATAAGGGGGCAAAAGGAACTTTGCCCGCCAAAGCGGGAGATATAAACGGCCTTGATGACCCGATGCTGGATGCATTGCTGCCGGCCGATTTGGTTCAAAATTTGCGGGAAAATGCCGCCCTGGCGCGTGAATTATGCCCCGCTTTTGATCGGGCAGCTTATTTGCAAGGAACGCAGACCCCCGTTTTTTTCGGGTCGGCCATTCATAATTTCGGGGTTCAAGAATTGTTGGATGCCTTGATTGCCTTTGCTCCCGCTCCGCGGCCGCAAAACGCCGTGGAACGCGTGGTTGACCCGCAGGAAGAAAAGGTCACCGGTTTTGTTTTTAAGATTCAAGCTAACATGGATCCTAAACATCGTGACCGCATTGCCTTTATGCGTGTGTGTTCGGGGCATTTTAAACGGGGGATGAAGCTGACGCATTCGCGCAGTTTAAAACAAATGATTTTGCATAATCCCGTTTTGTTTTTGGCGCAGGAACGTGCGTTGGCCGATGAAGCCTTCGCCGGTGATATTGTCGGATTACCGAATCACGGCGGTATTCGCATCGGTGATACGTTCTGCGAGGGGGAGTCCCTTCATTTTAAAGGGATTCCGTGCTTTGCCCCTGAATTATTGCAAAAAGTGCGTGCCAAAGATCCGTTGAAAGCCAAACATTTGGAAAAAGCATTGGCACAAATTGCCGAAGAGGGCGGGGCCAGTGTTTTTAAACCCGTTCAAGGTAATGATTTTATTGTCGGTGTTGTGGGGCAGTTACAGTTTGAAGTGTTGGCTGATCGCATTCGGACGGAATATGATATTCCCGTTTTGTTTGAACCGACGATTTATTATACCGCCCGTTGGGTTAAGGCCGACAAAGACATGCTGGAAAAATTTGAAGCGGCCAATCGGGCGACGTGTGCCCGCGACCATGACGGTGAATTGGTGTTTTTGGCCCGGAATGCATGGCATTTGAACAAAGCAGGCGAAGATTTTCCCGATGTAAAGCTGATGACGACACGCGAACAAAGCGTGATGTAGGAAAGAGGGGGAATAAAGGCAGGCGAAAAAGCCTGCCTTTATTAAGGGGAAAATAAAAATCAGCGTGTGCGTTCCAATCCCAACAAACGGTTCAGCTGTATTTCATTCATCTGTTCTTTTTCCATATGTGACAAGGTCAAAACAACCCGTTCGGCTACGGCACTTTTACGAACAGCGGGCAGTTCTTTCAATTCTTGTTTCAGGCGGCTTTCGGCGACACGGGCTTTTTCGGGGCCGGCCAATGATTCAAGTAATAGGGCGGTTTGTGCCATGGTCAGACCCGCTCCGATTTCAAGGGGTTGATGCTGATGCTGCCGCGCATCTTTGCGGGTGCGTTCTTCGGCACTCATCTCATTATAACTGTGTGCCCGATCGGTTGCATAGTCCAACAATTGCCACCCGCGGCGTAAGTGCAGCTGAAGATTTTTTAAACGGTCATACAGCGGCGAATTGCGATCTGTTTTTTCAAGCATGTCATTAACCACCTGATACTCGGCCAAAGCATCTTGCTTCAACGTGGTGAGTTCGCTTATTTCGCTTTCGTTGACAATACCGTCGGCATACACCTTTGCCACAAATGATTGCAGATCATTGTAACGTTTGACTTCCAAATTACGGGGATGATATGTGTTTTCAGACATGTAACCAAATCCTTTCTTAAAAGAACACATTCAGTGTAAAACATTTTTATCGGGATGTCAAATTTTTTAACACGGCAAACGGACTTTCATCGGGTTGATCCGCAGAATCGCGATAAATAAAGGGCTCTGTTGTTTTTTTGGGGAATGGGTTCAGGTTCAGGCCGAATTGCTCAATCAACGCCTCCTTTAAAAAAAGGTGATGATGACGGATTGCTTCAATGGGTTCCCCTTCCAAATCAATGTCAATTTCTTTCGGGTCGGCGGTTTCGGGGGTTTCACTGAACAACAACACGAATGGGGCCGTCATCTTTTCGGGGATTGTTTCCCCCGTTACAACACAGGTGCGATCCATATCAGCCGTTAGTGTGCCGCGCACGGCAATCGGTTCTCCGGGTTCAATGATACCCGTCACATCTAAACAATGCAATGCCGGTATATCGTGTAACGCAGCGATTTCGGCCAACTGATCGGGTGTAGCCGTCAGGGTGAATGAGACAGGCTCATCCCCCAACCGGCGCACATCTATGTCGGCGGATAAATCTTTTTTAAGCGGTTCATATTTTTTCATTGACGAAACCTTTTCGCTCCTTTATATTATATCGGATATTTCATGATAAGTATAGCAAGAAAGAAATCAATGTTCAAGAGTTTCGTTAAAGTCGGGTGCTTTTTTGCCTTAAGTTTTGTGACGGCCTGTGGTTTGGAAACATACCAAAGCGGGGATTTGCCGACCAAAGCACGGTTGAACGCCGTTCGGGAAGGGAAAACCCGTGAAGATGTTGTGCGTTTATTGGGACAGCCGGCCTACCAGGCTTCCGCAGTGGATGGGGTTCAGGACGGATCATTTTTTGTTTATGCCAAAATTCGCAAAGAATCACGTGCTTTTTTTGATCCCAAAGAAACGGATCGGGAAATTTATGTCATTACCTTTAATCGCCAAAATGTGGTCACGGGTGTGCAGCGATTAACTGCCGCGGATGGGAAAAACGTGCCGTATGATGCCACGGAAACCAAAGCCGGCGGCCGTGAATTATCCACATTAGAGCAAATTGCCAAAAATTTTGGGCGGTATGATGCCGGCGGGCGTGACAGCACCGCACGTTAAGGTCATTTTTTTTAAAACCGTTTTTGGGTTGGTGCATTTGTTTAATGAACCAATTTCAAGGAAAACGGGTGTTATTTTACCTGTCGGATTTTAAGTGTTCCGGTGTTTTTTTAACGTTGTTTTTTTGCTTGTTTTTCAAAAAACTTTATGATAGTGTCTTTAAAAAAATAATTTTGTATGAGGGATTATATGACGATACGCGCCAAAAAAATAATCGGTATCATTTGCACGATTGCCGTTATTGCTTTGGGATTTATTGGGGAGCATGGGGCGCAGCCGACGGTGTCGGTTGTGATGCCGGTGTATAATCGTTCCGATTTGGTGGGGCGGGCAATAGAATCCATTTTAAATCAAACATTTACGGATTTTGAATTTATTATTGTGGATGACGGGTCCACGGATAACACCCCCGATGTTGTGCGGTCTTACGCAAAAAAAGACAAACGCATTCGCTTTTTAAGCTATGGCCGAAATCGGGGTGTCGGCTATGCCCGTCAATATGGGTTGGATGCCGCCCGGGGAGAGTTTGTTGCGGTTATGGACTCCGATGATTGGGCAACGCCCGATCGGTTGGAAAAATCGGTTGCGTTTATGCGGGATTATCCCGATTTAGCGGCCATGACCGCGGGTATTCGGAACATAAAAGAGGCCCCCTTGCCCGGGACGGATGCAGAACATGATTTGAAACAAAAAGGCCGCCAACCGTCACCTGCGAAAGACGGTAAAATTTATCAAGTCGGGACCATGCCGGGGTTTTATGAAATTGAACTGGCGTTTTATAACAGTTTCCCTAATGTATCATCTATGTATCGGCGTGATTTTATAATGAAACACAACATTCGGTATCAAGCACACATCATTTCCGCCGAAGATTATGATTTTTGGCGTCAAGTGGCGATGGCCGGCGGGCGTATGGGCTCTATTCGGGATACGGTTGTATATATACGTTCGCATAGAACAAATTCGGCGGAATATTATTCGGCCATGCATAAAAATTCCCTTGAAATTCACCGACAAATGTTTTCCCGTTTTTTTACACCCACGGATAACGAATTGAAATTCAGTTATAATGAGCTTGAAAAATGCCGTTTTTTAAATAAAATGATTGCCGCCAATGAAAAAAAAGCCGTTGTGCCGCATACCTGGTTGACGGCGCGGTTTGAGGCTCGTTGTCCCAAAGGGTACGAGGATGCCGTGTTTTTAGAACATACAAATTGGTCGGGGTTTTTAGTGCCGACAGCCGATGGCCGTTTTCAAAGATATGGTACCAAGATAAAAGCCGACATTGAATTAAACGGAGATAAAATAACTGTTTTGTGGGACAAATGGCAGGCTGAAACTTTTGAAAAGTCGAGAGAGGGGTGGAAATTTATCCCCAAAGGGGAACGGTTAAAAGTATCGCATCCCGATTGGTCGGATGAGTTGATTGTGGATGAAAAAGACAATAAACGTGTGTGCCGGCTGGGAAAAATGTCGGACTGTGCCCGTATTCGGGTGCGCACGGATAACCGGTTAATTATCAAATGGGATAATGTGCAATGGCCGATTGAATCATTCACGTTTGATTTAGAGGATAAAAAGTGGATTTTTGAAAAAGGCCGTCATTTGAACGTGTTGCATTCGGATTGGAAAGATGAATTTGTCTTAAGTCCCGATAAACAGCGCGTGTGCCGATTGGGCAGTGCGGATTGTGCGCGCGTTACACGATTGACAGATTCAAATTTAACGGTTGAATGGGAAAATCCGGCCTTGGGACAGGAAGAATTTAAAAAAGAGGCCACCGGCGTTTGGAGAGTGTATGCGCGATAGGTTCGGCCCTCTCGTCATACCCGCGCATGCGGGTATCCAGGGTAATGATTCCTTATTTTGGCGAGGTGTTAATGTCCCCAAAAAGCGGTATCAGTGTTGCTGGATCCTCGCTTTCGCAAGGATGACGGCCCCCCCCCCTCCCGTCATGCCCGACCTGATCGGGCATCCAGGATAGCAAGTCCTTATTTTGCCGATGTGTCAAGGGGAGGGAAAACGGTATTCATGTTGCCTGGATCCTCGCATACGCAAGGATGACCGCCGGGGGGGTGTCTCAGGCGGTGTGCTTTTTCGCGGGTGGTGACGCCTCTCGTTTCTAAGAAGCGGAATAAGTTTTTCCTGGATCCAAAGCTTTCGCAATGATGACCATCGGAGAGGTGTCGTAGGCGGTGACAACATCCCCCCCATTCCCCCATAAAAACAACGTGTTAAAAGTGTTACAAAAAGGTTCCTTTTTTTGCAACCGTTTTTTTATGTTTTTTGAAAAAAAGAAAAATTAAAATCTTTTTATTTTAAATCAATATCTTATATAAAAAACATCCCGTTCCTTGTTTTCGCAAAATCTGATCGTTTCATAAAGGAACCTTTATGTTACACTGCTAAGCATCTGTTTATACGTACCATAACGGGGGATTCATATGATGAAAAAAGAC
>CALXVS010000022.1 GCA_944392145.1 uncultured Alphaproteobacteria bacterium
GCGTGTTCCGAGAAAGGGTATTTTGACGAAGAGGACTTTCAGTGTCACTGTTCGGGCAACACCTATCTGGACATTTATACAAACGATTGTTTGTGTCCGGCGGGGCACGTCTGGAGCGCCGGGGAAGGCACCTGTATTGAGTCTATTTGTCCAGAGGGAGAGTTTGAATCGCTCATGGCAGGATGCGTGCCGTGCTCGGATGACAAGACATATGCCATTGCAACAGATGAACGCCACAAACAGCTGTGCGAAGCCTCTACCTGCGGGCGAATCGTGGTGGGGAGTAATTGCCTTAAAAATAAATGTCAAGAAAATGAATTTATTGATAATTATGGTAATTGCTACCCTTGCGGACAAAATATGCAATATCACGTTAGTATAACGGAAGCGGTTGCTTCCTGTACATCCTGCCGTGATGAAAATAATACATCCAATATGTTACATTTACCCAGCGGTGGATGGTGTGTTAATAAAAATTGGTGCCCAACTGGTCAGAAATTTTATTGGCATGGGAGCGGTTCCGCATATTTGCAATGTGCGGCGTGTTCCGGTAATCAAGTTGTAGAAATCTCTACGTCCGAATCTGTTGCCAATGCCTCTCAATGTAATGATTGTCGCGATGCCGATGGCAATCAATCCCGTATTTTGGTAAAAAAAGGATCCATTTATTATTGTTATCCGACACAATGTACCGATACACAATTTAAAGGGGCAAACGGAGCATGTTATGCCTGTGATACAACAGACGGCGTTTATGTTGGTAAAGATGAAGTATTAAGGGCAGGTTGTCTTACCTGTGGACGTGAAATAAGCGAAGATGATATTTGTCAAGTCGGGTGTCAACAGGGGGAGGGGCTGCGATTGAAAGATGGCACTTGCTATCCGTGTGATTATTGGAAAAGAGGGGCAACCCTAAAATTAACAGAACTTGCCGAGGGAGTATCATGTGATGCGTGTTCAACTCGTGTTGAAAATGGCAGTTATTGCGTCAGCAAAACCGCCTGTGTTGATGGTTTTATGGACAGTACCGGGGCTTATTGTTATGGGTGTTCAGAAACCGGCATTCGTCCCCCTGTTGGAACGGGAACATTTACGGCCCAACAATGTGAAGCATGCGGTCATCATGTGGTTAATGGACTGTGTATTCGAAGCAATTGCACAACAGATCAATTTTGGGCAGCTGAATACAACAATACCTGTTATGCTTGCTCTTTGGTTGATGCCATTAAAATTGGAACACATGAAATAGAACGAAATCAGTGCCGCGCTTGTATAACGACACCTCGCTTTTGGGCAGGATCCTATTGTTATCGGTGCGATTCGGCCGAAACACCTGATGTCACAACGGCCGAGGAAGAAGTCAGTTGTAACTCTTGTGCCGAGCGCGAGGTCAAAGACGGCAAATGCATCTTGGTGCAGTAAAATTACCGATTCATATTGCTCGGATAATGAATTAAACCGGCAGGCATGGCAGAAGGAACGCCGGTCGTTTCCGGAAATAAAACCGGTAATCCCATAAGCGTTCGGACTGCTAAAAAGGCATACCCTTGCGCTCCAAACGTGCTTTTGTCCCAACCATATTCATCAGCCAAGTGAACCGGTTCGTTCAATTTGTTTTTGATTTGACGTACTAAGGTGGGATTATAGCTGCCACCGCCGGCTAAAATCCATTGTGTTGGTTGAATTTTAAGAAAATCCTGAGCTTTACGAATACTGTGTGCCACAAAAGCTGTAATTGTAGCGGCTCCGTCAGCAGGCGAAAGGCCTTGAAGTTGTTCCCATAAATCATTAAAATCGTCAATGCTGACGGTTTTCGGGGGAGATTGATTTAAAAAAGGATGTTTCAGCAACCGATTCAGCAGGCGATCGTTTATTTGTCCGCGGGCGCCAAATTGCCCGTCATAATCCATGTCTAATCCGGCACGTTTTTGCATCCACCGATCCAACAACAAAATTCCAATCGCGACATCAAATGATTGTAATTCGCCGACGCTTCCGATTGCCGTGACGGTTGTAATTCCACGCAATAAAACAACACCAAGCGGTTTGTCAAGCTTCCGTGTGCGTGCTTCTAAAAATACGGGAAACAAAGGACCTCCCGTTCCACCGGCCTTTAGGTCCGAACGGATAAACCGGTCAACAACGGGACATTGAAAGGTATTTGCCAATATATCGGCATTTCCCAATGTAACGACAAGGTTTTCTTGTTTTTTTTGATGTAAGTTTTGTCCCGAAAATCCAATGACATCTGGAAGTTCTTGATCGTTGGGGTGTTGTGCCAATAAGTCGCGCACGGCTTCAACACACATTTGTGTGATTGTTTGGCTTAATTCTTTAAAAAAGGGGGTATCGGTGTAATCTTGGGGATATTTTAGTGATAAGATACGTTGTTTTAATTCTTCTGGATAGGGGCGGGACAAACTGACCGGTTCGGTTAAAATGTCTAATCCGTCGGTTTTCATCAAACTGACATCAACGGCGTCAGCGGTTGAATCTAAATAGATACCGATTGCGGTTTTTTCCGATATTTTCATGTGTCTTGTCCCTTTTTTAATAAACCTATTGAAACGGGTCAGGCAATGTTTTTTGCGCCGATTCAATTTTTTCTTCAAGCACATTTAAAAATACCCGCCGTTCCAATCCCGGTTCAATCGGCGGTAAAAAGGAAATCGTAATTGTTCCGGGTATTTTTTTTGTTTTGTTCTTTGGCCAACAGAATCCGGTATTTAAGGCAACCGGTACAACCGGCACTTTGCATTGTTCATATAATAAAGCAATACCGGGCTTATAGGGTGCTTTAGTCCCCGGTTGGGTTCGGGTGCCTTCGGGAAAAATAATCAGATTCATCCCCTCATTTAACCGTTTTTTGACACCATCAAGCATTTTGCGCATGGTTTTTGTGCCGCCTTTGCGGTCAATCGGAATACAACCAACTTTTAAAAAATAAATACCTGCTAATGGGAGCCACATCAGTTCCTTTTTCAAAATATAGAATGTGTGTGGTACCACGGCATGAAATACAATGGTTTCAAGAGCAGATTGATGTTTTGAGGCTACGATAAAGCCATTTTGTTTCGGTAAATTTTCTAAACCCGTCAGATGAATTTTGACACCACATATCAAGCGTAAAATCCGCGGCATTAACCAAGACCATGTTTCTGGGAAAACCATTGCCTTTTTACGAGGCATTAAAAGTGTCGGTGAAAACAAAATGAACATCAGCAATGTTCCCGTATACAAAATGAACAAAAAGAAAATTGAGCGGGTCCATAACCAAGTATTGTTTAAAAATTTTTTCATGTGTTTTTTAAAATCCTTTCTATCAGGTTTTTTAGTTGAACAATAATAAATTTGTTATATTCTACAAATAACAGCCAAGCATGACGTGTCCGGATCCAATCAATAGAAGTTTCAAACGAACGTGGAAAAACTGGGTAGGGAATAATACGCGTATTGGGAGTTTGACTTAAAATTTCGGCAATACTGCGGGGCATGTGATAAAAACTTGTGACCAGTAAAACAGATCCGATATGTTGCCGTCCGATCCAATCCGCTGTTTCTTGGGCGTTTTCACGTGTGTTTTGAGCCGTATAGCCCAAAGTAATCCGGTTTAAATCAGCTCCCGGGTGGGCATGCAATAATTCTGTGGGAGAAACGTTCCGATTGACGCCCGAAATCAATAAACGATCTGCTTGATTTTCTGCTAATAAAGTCAAAGCCGTTGCAATACGATCTTCACCACCGGTTAAAACAACGATAGCATCGGTTTTTTCTGTTGGTGTATATTTTAAACCGAGTGCATACAACCCGAATACGCAAAATCCGATAACCCACAGACTAAGCATCAAAATAAGTGTATACGGTATCAGTGACAGCGGAATCTTTATCATTTATAAAAAGCGCCTTAAATAAGCAATGACTGTTTTATAGGCCGTAATAAATGCTAAAATCGATACCAGTATGGGAACCATTGCCAAAATAAGCCATTGTTCAAAGGTAAGACTGAAAGAAATAATAAAGTCAGGTGAAAGGGATGTAACGAATGTTTTAATTACCCACATAACAGGTAAAGTCAGCATAAAGCCGATTAAACTGCCTGAAAGTGTTAATTTTAAACTGCGCCGGGCATATTGCAAAGCCACGTATCCATCTCCGGCTCCGATCATGTGAACCAAGGCAATGACAGGTTTATGAACGGATAGGCTTGTTCTTGTTGCATAGATAACCGTAATCGCTAATGTTCCTAATAAAAGCACGATTAAAAGAAGCATCAATTGAATCATCCCGTGTCCCATATCAATCAGGTTTTTAAGCCAAATGCGATGACTGTCCAATCGGGCATCGGGAACTTGTTCCTTTAAATCTGCTTGAATTTGATTCAAATCGGGAATTTTCCCTGCCTCTATGGTAACATCAATTAGTTTCGGTAAGGGAAGGGCACTTAAATCTGCTTTATCTCCGATCCAAGGTGCCATAAGATTGTTCATTTGTTCGTCCGATAAAACCGATGCCCCCATGATACCGTCTGATGACCTTAAAATAGTCAAGGTGGTTTCAATTTGAGTTTTTAAGATTTCTCCCTTGGGTGTTCCATCATCCGTATAAGTTGGAATTTGAACAGTTAAAGAACCGCTTAAAGACTTATTCCATGCATTGATTGACGTGTAAGAGATAACTGCCGCTGCCAATACCAAAACAGCAATAAAAACCATGGCCAGACTGATCCATGGCAGAAAAAAGCGAGAAGCATCATTTGAAAATAGCATACGGGTGTTTTTACTCATGCGTTATCTCCCCGGTTAAACAGTTTATTAGCCATTTCGGCATATTTATTGGAGGGTTGAATTAATGTCAGGTGACCTTTTTCCAAATGTAGTTGCGGAAAACCGAAATGCTTGATCAAATTTTGGTTGTGTGTGGCAATCACAACTGTTGTCCCTAATTTATTTAATTCCAAAAACAGATACAACAACCGTTTAGCCATGGCATCATCTACGTTGCCTGTCGGTTCGTCAGCAAGTAACAATTGAGGGCGATTGATGACCGCTCGTGCGATGGCAACGCGTTGCTTTTCTCCGCCGGAAAGAGCTGGAGGAAACGTTTTTAATTGTTTTTCAAGACCAACCCATGCCAGCAGTTCTGTCACATGTCGCCGAATTTCAACTTCACGCACACCAGCGATGCGCAAGGGTAATGCTACATTATCAAAAGCATTCAAGTGATCTAACAGGCGAAAATCTTGAAATACAACACCAATCTGACGCCGAATACGGGCACGAGCCGATCGTGACAAAGTATCTACAGCATGACCGAATAAGCGGACACGTCCCCGTGTGGGAAGGTTATCCAGGTAAAGCAAGCTTAAAAGAGAGGTTTTTCCAGCACCGCTTTCACCCGTCATAAAATGAAACGAACCCGGTGAAAGCGAAAATTGAATGTCTTTTAAAATTTCGGGTCCTGTTTCATAGCGCATTGATACGCCGTTAAATTCAGCCACAGCAGAAGTCAGTTTGTTTTTTTCCAACACGTTCAAGCATCCTTTTATTAAAAATGGTTGTATCTTTTTTTGAAATCATATATAGTATTCTTACACTATTTTTTTTAAAAGGAAAAGACAAATGTTTATTTGCTGCCCAAAATGTGAAGCGCGTTATCAAATTTCGGATGAAGTTCAGTTACCCGAAACCCAGAAATTCAAATGTTCGGCGTGTGGCGCGGTCTTTGAACAGCCGGTGCGCATGCACACTTTAAAAGAAAGGGAGTTGTTGGCAGAATCGCCTGTAAGTCAAGAAAAAGTCATGCCGGATTCGGTGGAAGTTGGTGATGAAACACCATCAGTTGAACAACCGAACTTATCACGGTTATCGGCCGATGCAGCAGACTTGGGTATGATAAAACGTCAGACAGAGGGTGAAAATGATAAAACCGACTCTTTGCCTGAAGCATTTATTCCTGTGACAGCTTCTAAACGCGTTGTCTGGGGACGGGGAATTATGTGGCTTTTCGTCTTTCTGTTTGTTGCCGTGGCGGGAACTTTTCTTTATTATAAACCGGCGGCACGGTGGTTGGAAAGTGCTGTCAATCGGTTTACAAAAGATATGATGCCGGCCGTTGGTTTTTATGAGGAATCATCACATGTGGTTCCTGTCAAAGAACGTTTAAAGCCGAAGATGCGTGTGACAAAGGGTGCTTTGCCCGGTGAAATGGGACAAGAAAAACAAAATGTTTCAAAGACATCTGTTCCGACATCAGTTGTGTCTGGTAAGGAAAAAGAGGAAAAGCCCTCTGTTCAGCCCCAAGTCGATGTGCCGCCGGTCGTGGTTCCGGCAGCCGACGTGGCCGGACAAATTAAGATTCGCGGGGTGACATTCCGCCCTGAAACGATGGCGGATGGGACCCAAAAACTTGTTGTTGAAGGAATGGTTTTTAATTTGTCGGATAAGCGAGTAGCACTGCCAAGTTTGGCAGTTCGGTTTGAAAATGCAACTGGGGATGTCATTCAATCAGGGGAAATTCAACTGTCAGATTCTGAAACGGCACCCAAACATGCCCAATCGTTTAGCGGCGTTTTCCCCGCCGTTTCGGATGTTGTGCGTGTGGCAGTTGTGTTGAAATGAGGGCGGCAAGATGAAGTGGGGGTTATTTGCTTTTTTTACGTGTTTTGTCGCCTTTAGTGTTCATGCACGTTGTTTAATCGGTGAGTGGACGCAACAAAATCAAGGATTGGCGGCCGCTTTACCGGCCTATGAAGATTGTGCTTTAAATTATAATGATGATGCCTCTCATTTATTATTGGCTGCAACCTATCAGCAGGGGGCTCCGGGTATTGCAGCTAATGGTCAGCGGGCTCTTTTATTTTATCATTTGGCGGCCGAAAACGGAAATGCTAAAGCGCAATATATGTTGGCGCGTTTGTTATTACAATTGGATGAAACACCGGCCGGTCGTGCACAAATTCAAACGTATTTAAATAAAATTCAAACAGCATTGCGTTACGACGATAACGGTGCCTTTAAAGGGGCTTTGTTGCACCCATATACATTGTTATTATTGGCGGCGGAAAAAGCCGATCAAAAGTGGTATTATCCCAGTTTTGTGCGCCAAGAACCCGAAGCATCCTATTTTTTGGGGCGATACCAAATTTCGGATGATAAAAAGCGTCAGGCTGTTAAAGATGCGTCCGCATGGAAAAATGCTAAAATGTTGGAAATTGCCAAAGGGTTGATGACACCAAGTGAATTTAGTCGCTTTTTTGAAACGTTATATCCGCAAAAGGGACGTGCTGATCCGTTTAAGCGAGCACAGGCGTTGGAAGGGTTAAAAGATAAAATCACGGCTTATTATCGGGAGGCTGGCGTTGAATAATAACAACAAATCAGATTGTCCGCGAAAATTTTATATTAAAACATTCGGCTGCCAAATGAATATTTATGATTCGGCGCGTATGGCGGCTGCATTGGAAACGTTGGGATATACACAGACGCCGCATCGGGAAGAGGCGGATGTTATGTTGTTAAACACTTGCCATATTCGGGAAAAGGCCGCTGACAAACTGTATTCCGAAATCGGACGGTTAGCAGAGATTAAAAAAACGCGCGCTGATGAAGGCAAACAAACCCTGTTGATTGTGGCGGGGTGTGTGGTTCAGGCAGAAAAAAACGAAGTGTTGCGCCGTGCACACGGGGTAGATATTGCCGTTGGGCCACAGTCATATCACCGCTTGCCAGAGTTAGTCGCACAGTTTGAAAGAGAGCAGGGGCGTGTGTTAGTCGCTGATTTTCCGGCTGATTCAAAATTTGATTTTTTACCACCGCACAAAGCGACAAGTGCGTCGCAGTTTTTAGCGATTCAGGAAGGATGTGATCATTTTTGTTCGTATTGTGTGGTTCCCTATACAAGGGGATGTGAATATTCCCGCAGTATGGCTGAAATTGTTACGGAAGCTAAACGGTTGGTGTCAACGGGTGCCGTTGAAATTATGTTGTTGGGACAAAACGTCAATTGTTGGCACGGTATGGGAGATGAGAATTTGCCTGATCCCGATTTGGGTGATTTAATACGACGATTAGGCGATATTAAGGGATTGAAACGCATTCGTTACACAACCTCATATCCATCAAAGATTACCGATAACTTGATACAGGCCCACCGGGATGTTGAACAGTTAATGCCTTATATCCATTTGCCAATTCAATCGGGCAGTGACCGGGTGTTGAAAGCAATGAACAGGTTATATACGGTCGCCGAATATGAAGATATTGTTGCCCGGTTCCGGGAAGCGCGTCCTGATATTGCCATTTCATCAGATTTTATTGTCGGTTTCCCTGGTGAAACGGACGAAGAATTTGATCAAACCCTGCAAACCGTGCGGCGTATTCGGTATGACAGTTCATATTCGTTTAAATATTCACCGCGTCCTGGGACACCGGCCAGTTTAATGAAAAATCAAGTGCCCGAGGCCGTTAAGACACAACGCTTGCTTTTGTTACAAAAAGAATTGTTATCCCAGCAAAAACAAGCTTATGAAAAACAAGTCGGCCGCATTTTACCGGTTCTTTTAACCGAACGGGGACGTCAAAAGGGACAGTTAAACGGTTATACACCTTATTTGCAAAATGCGCATGTTGTAGCTGATACAACTTTGCTGGGGCAGATTGTATCACTTAAAATAACGGCGGCAAGTGCGACGTCACTTACCGGAGAAGTGGTGCGTTAAATAAGTTTAAATGAATAAAAAGGAGTATATGATGAAGTATGAAGATCCCCAAACGGTTGCCATGGAACCTGATACACCACATGATTTGACTTTGAAAACAAAAAAACGCCATATTACGCCACGGACTGCTATGCAAGGGGCTTTTATAGAGGCCATGAATACACATGAAATGGTGTTTGGATTGGGACCAGCCGGTACAGGAAAAACATTTTTGGCTGTTGCAAAGGCTGTTTCGGCCATGTTGGCGGGGCAAGTTGATCGCATTATTTTAACACGGCCGGCGGTTGAAGCAGGGGAAAGCTTGGGTTTTTTACCAGGAGATTTAAAGGAAAAAATAGATCCGTATCTGCGGCCGCTGTATGATGCTTTATATGAAATGTTGCCGGCCGATATTGTAGATAAAAAATTGGAAAATGGTGAAATTGAAATTGCACCGCTGGCTTACATGCGCGGTCGGACGCTCAGCCACAGTGTCGTTATTTTGGATGAGGCGCAAAACACAACATCCATGCAAATGAAAATGTTTTTAACCCGTTTAGGTGAAGGATCCCGTATGATTATTAATGGAGATTTGACGCAAACTGATTTGCCGCGCGGGGTAACATCAGGGTTGATTGATGCCGTGCGTGTTTTAAAAAATGTTCCGGATATTGCTTTTGTGCATTTTTCCGAAAAGGATGTTGTGCGACATGGTCTTGTGTCCAAGATTGTGAAAGCGTATGAAACAGATGCCAAAGAAAACAACCGTTGATTTTTCCGTTCAAGACCGGCGATTTTATTTGAAAAAGCCGTTGTTACGCCTTTTTTGCCGGCGTGTTTTGGAGACAGCGTTTTCCATGGAACAAGGAGAGATTGAGGTGTCGCTTGTTTTAACGGATGATGCGTTTGTGCATCGCCTTAATTTTCAATATCGGGGGATTGATCGCCCGACAAATGTTTTATCATTTGAATCGGGAGCCCCTCGTTTTGAGGGGGAGGCATGGCTTGCCGGTGACATTGTTATTTCGTATGATCGGGTGATTGCCGAGGCGTTGGAACAAAGGAAATCTTTTACCGCACATTTGGCACACTTGTTGATTCATGGTGCGCTTCATTTGCAAGGATTTGATCATATGGCCGAAGATGAGGCCGTGCAAATGGAAGCACTTGAAAAGAAATTGATGAAACAATTAGGATACGACGATCCGTATCGGGAGAAACTATGAATTGGATACATAAATTAAAATCTGTTTTTATTAAACACCCGGAAGAAGAACAAGTTATTGAAACAATTGAAGAAATAATGGATGAGCGTGAAGAGCGCGGTGATGAACGGCTTGTTGATCCGGATGAATTGTTGTTGCTTAAAAACCTGTTTAAATTAAAAGACATGCGTGCGGGGGAGATCATGATTCCACGCATTGATATTCAAGGGGTGTCAGTTAAAGCGTCATCGGATGATTTGAAAAAGATTATCGTTTCGGATAAGTTTACCCGTATACCGGTTTATGATAAAACGTTGGATAATATTGTCGGTATTGTGCACGCCAAAGATCTTTTGTGTACCTTGTTTGAAGGAAAAGAAATAAAAATTAAAGATTTGATGATGCAAAACGTGTTGTTTGTTCCCCCTTCAATTCGAGCGTTAGATTTATTGCGTAAAATGCAAAAAAGACGTATGCAAATGGTGGTTGTGGTAGATGAATATGGCGGGACAGACGGATTAATTACATTAGAGGATTTATTGGAAGAAATCGTCGGAGAAATTGAAGATGAACATGATGCGTTGGATCAAGCACCTGTTTTGAAACAGCAAAACAGTGATACGATTTCGGCGGATGCGCATGTGTATTTGGAAGATTTAGAAAAACTGATCGGACCATTCGTGACGGATGAAGAGCGGGAAGCCGATATTGATACGATCGGCGGTTTGGTTTTTCATATAGCAGGACGGTTACCGCACCGCGGGGAAGTTGTAACACACGAATCGGGTATTCGGTTTCAAATTGTTGATTTGGACTCACGCCATATTAAAAAGGTAAAGATCTCACATTTTAAAGTGATATCGGATCGGTTTAAAGAGGTGGGGGCTAAAGAGCCGGTGAAAAAATGAAAGTTATTACATTCGGTTGTCGCCTGAATATGTTTGAATCAGTTGTGATTCAAAAACAAGTTGCGGGACTTAACGATGTGATTGTCATCAATACGTGCGCCGTAACAGGAGAAGCCGAACGGCAATGTCGTCAGGCAATTCGTAAGGCAGCCCGAGAAAATCCGAATGCCAAAATTGTTGTCACGGGATGTGGGGCACAGATTCATCCCGAAGAATATGCCCGTATGCCCGAGGTCAGCAAAGTTTTAGGTAATCGTGAAAAATTAACGCCAGACAGTTTTTTTAATCCTGAAAAGGTGTTAGTAGAACCAGTGTGTGAAAGTGTTGTTAAGTTACCCGTATTATCGGAATTTGACGGACGATTGCGCGCGTTTTTGCAAATTCAGCAAGGATGTGATCATACATGCACATTTTGTATTGTGCCCAAGGCGCGCGGCCGGTGTTCGGGATTAAAACCGGATGATGTGATTGCTCAAGCACGTGCTTTTGTTAATCAGGGTATTTGTGAATTGATTTTGACGGGAGTGGATATTACGGCATATCCGTATGGATTTACAGACATTATTGAACGATTGATTCACGAGGTTGATGGGTTGCGACGGCTGCGATTCGGATCATTAGATCCGGCGTGTTTGGATGATCGGTTTGTGCGGCTTGTTGAAACATATGACGTGATTATGCCGCATTTTCATTTATCTGTGCAATCGGGAGATGATTTAATTTTAAAACGGATGGGACGCCGTCATTTACGCCGTCAGGTTATTGATTTTGCTGCGGCTGTGCGACGTGTGCGGCCATGTGTTGTTTTAGGGGCCGATTTTATTACAGGTTTTCCGACGGAAACCGAAGAACAATTTGAAAATACGCTTTTGTTGGTTAAAGAAGCGGGTTTAACACATTTACATGTGTTTCCGTATTCACGACGAACCGGAACACCGGCCGATAAAATGCCGATGGTGCCGGTTTCGGAACGCAAAAATCGTGCCCGAATTTTACGGGAAACAGGGCTTTGGTTGTATGATAAGTTATTAGATCGTATGCTTGGGCAAACGGTTCCGGTTTTGATTGAACGATCGGGGCAAGGGTTAAGTGACACCTATTTACGGGTATTTGTTAATTCGTCGGTAATGCCGGGACAAATCGTACCTGTAAGTATTGTAAAAAGGAGGGGACATGAGTTGGTTGGACAGGTTGAAGAGCGGTCTTAAAAAGACAGCAACGGCATTGGGTGTATCCCGGTTGGATGCAAATGATTTTGAACGATTGGAAGAAGTGCTGATTCAAGCGGATGTCGGTTATGAAACAGCTGCAGCGTTGGTGCAGCAAGTGCGGCAGGCACGGCCGGCAGATATCAATGCTTTAAAAAATGTGTTAAAAAATGAAATTGAACAAGTATTGGCACCGGCCGCTAAACAGATACCGTTTGATAAAACACGCAAACCATTTATCGTGTTGGTCACCGGGGTTAATGGAGCCGGTAAAACAACGACAATCGGTAAATTGGGTGCTTTCTTTAAGGCACAAGGGCTGCGCGTTTCTTTTGTCGCCGCTGACACCTTTCGAGCCGGTGCCGTATTACAACTAAAACAGTGGGGAGAACGGACAGGGTGCCCTGTTTATACGACAAATCAAGGGGCTGATGCGGCCGGACTTGTGTTTGATGCTTTACGTCAAGCAAAGGCGGCGGGTGATGATATTGTTTTGATTGATACAGCCGGCCGATTGCAAAATAAAGTCGGTTTAATGGATGAATTAAAAAAAATCCGGCGTGTTATTCAAAAAGTTGATCCGTCAGGACCGCATGAAAGTATTTTGGTATTGGATGCAACGGTTGGACAAAATGCGGTATCTCAAGTCAGTGCTTTTGGTGCGGCGGTGCCGTTGACCGGATTAATTGTGACAAAACTGGATGGAACTGCCAAAGGAGGCGTATTGTTACAATTAAATACGCGATTCCGATTACCTGTTTATGCGGTGGGTGTTGGTGAGGGAATTGACGATTTACACGCGTTCACGGCAGCCGAATTTGCCGAATCGTTGGTAGGGGATGAGGCATGAACTTAGTAAAGAGTTTATTTTTAAAGGTGTTATCCCCTGTTTCGGGTATTTCATTCAGTTTATGGGGATGCCTAACAATCGCGGCTTTTTTATCAGGGGCAAGTGTGGCCTTTTTTGATATTCAGGCGATTTCTTTGTTCTTTCGGGATGGTGGTTCTTACCGATTAGCGTTTGATTTGATTGTTAGTGCGTTTATGATGCCGTTGATCGGACGATTTGTATTAACGGCGCGCCGTCGTAAAGGAATGGGCAGTTTCGGCATTTGTTTTGTTGGAGTATGTTTTACGGCCGGTTTAATTTTCTTTGCTATGATGCCGGGATACGGTGGGGCAGACCTTTTATTTATAACAAGGTATGCTTTATGGCCGATGGTTATAACGGCTTTTTGGTCAATGGCTTCACGCACGGTACCGTTAAAAATAGATTCACTTAAATGTGTGGTTTTATTTTGTGCCCAATTAACGGGTATTTTAATTGCCGGATGGGGAAACTTTTTATGGCCGGTTTCTCCTTTGATAGGGCTTTGGATCAGTTTAGGGGGTATGGGCGGTTTTGTCCTGTTATTAGGAATAATGACATATTTGATGCCGATTCAAGCCGAAGCATTTATTCATCGCGGTGGCGGTGCACGGGATGCCGCCGCACGGCGGTTGACAGATGCAGTAGCAATAACGGCTTATGTCGTTTGGATGATTAAGTGTGTGGCTGATTATGTTTTTTGGATGTCGTTTTGGTCTTATGCTGCACCCGAAAAGTTAACTGATGCGTTGGGGGTGTTTTGGGGCACATTTGGTACATTAGGTTTTTTAATGTTATTTTTTCTGTATCGCACCCGTTATTTACACACAACCCGCGGTGGTATCGGTTTGTTTTTACTGTCTGTTTTTGCATTAAGCGGGGGGGCGTTTTTGGGGGCGCCTATGGCGGTTTTGGGAGCATATACGGTTTTTTGCCTGACATTTCATTTGTATGTACAACAATATTTAATGATGTTGCCCGAAATTTTAACCCCAGGCCGTGGCGTTCGGTTAAGAACGCTGCGCACTCTTGTGGCTGAACCTGTTGGTTTCTTAACGGGAGCACTGTCCCTCTTTTTTTTGCCGGGGATTGAACGTCAAAGTATTGTTTTAGCGGGTCTTGGGTGTGTGGCGGTGTTTGTTTTTGGGCGGGCATCTATATTGTATTCACAATTGTTGCTTGATTCTTTTCGGGTGCGTTTATGGCGGGGAAATACGTTAATGATTATGTCGTCCCGTTTATCGACATATGTGCATAAAGAACTGATGTCGGCCGATGCCGATGACACAATTTATTTTTTAAAAATTTTGGAATATGCCAAACATCCGCATTGGCAAAAAACACTTTTAAAGGCGCTGCGTCATGAATCATCCGATGTGCGCATTTTTGTATTACAGCGTATCAGTCGTTTGATCAACGTGCATGATTTTTATAAAACGATTGAGCGAACTTATGAAAAAGATCCCGATCCGCGGGTGCGTCAGGAAGCATTGGCCTTGATGATTGAGTTAGCGGCACATGAAGGGAAAACGGCGGATTTTGTAAGTTTGTTGGATAAGCGGGATGGCAATCAAGGGGCATTAATCGGCTTTTTAAAGGCAGGAGGGGATTTTGCATTGTTGGCAATGGATGGGTTGCAAAAGTTAATTGCCGCAAAACGGAAAAGTGCTCATTTAAAAGCGTTGGAAATTATAACACGAGCACCATTACCGGGATTGGTTCGGCTTGTGATTCCGTTTTTGAAATCATCTGATCCGAAAATTGCATGTAAAGCTTTGATTTGTGCGGGAGAAATGCGTCATCCGGCGTTGTTGCCCGATATTTTTAAAGCCATTACGGATGAGCGATTAAGTGAAGCGGCACTTATTGCATTAAATCGTTATGGTAAACGGGCTTTTCCCCCGATTGAAAAAGTTTTGCATCAACCACAAGGAAATGCCCTGTTACAAAAACGGTTAATTTTGTTTTTAAGTATGCTGAAAAGCGGTGAGGGAAAACAGATTTTAATTCGTGCTTTACACTCACCACGGCTTGAATTGCGACGGGATATTTTGAAAGCATTGATTGATGCTAGAATCGTGTGGGTGCAAAAAGACAAAAAAACAGTATTGACCCGTGAATTGACACGTGATGCCGCCCGAGCCGTTTTTTTAAACGAATTTATTCGGCGGTTTTTGTATGTTTTTGATCCGGATGCGGCCGAAGCATTAACATCATTGCGTCATGCGTTTATTAAAGATATCATGGTTGTTCGGGAAGTGATTTTATATCAGTTAATGTTTTTTAAGGATGACGAGTTGATGCATCGGGCGTGTCGTATTTTAATGCGACGAGGAGCTGAAACGGGGGAACAGGCGGCGGCACTGGGACTGATTCAAGACTTAATTCCTGCTCGGCTGTATCGGATATTATCACCCGTTTTAAGGTTTGAAAAAGAGGAAGTAGAATCCTCGGCCGTGACGGGGGTTCCCAAAAAAGAGTTATTAACGGCGTTGATGGATTTAATTTTAAAGCCCCCATTTTTATTTGATGATTGGGAAAAAGCATTGATTTTTTATGCCTTGCGTCGATTGGGGGATCCAATGGCATTGGCGGCGGTTCAGGTCGGTCTTAAAGAACCGGGGGCCTATGTATTGGAAGCGGCTATTTTAACGTTGATTCGGTTAGAGCCTGATAAACAGCGGGCACATGATATGCTTTTAAGTGTGCCGACAAGTCGGTTGGTCGGTCAAGCATTAGAATTAATTTCACAAGATTTATAACGGGAGGGTATAATGTCATTGACTTTTGAAAAGGTATTGGTTTTAAAAAATGTTCCGATGTTTGAGAGCGTGTCAGAGCAAGCGTTGGCAGATTTAATTTCGGCTGCCGAAGAAAAAAATTATAAACCGGGTGAAGCCATCATTGCAGCGGGTTGTGAAACAGCAGATTTGTATATTATTTTATCGGGTCGGGCGGTTGTGGAGCGTGCAGATACCGTGCTGCGCGAGTTGGGGCCAAGGTCGGTATTCGGTGAAGAAACGGTTTTTGCTCCTCGTCGTGCTTGTGAAAGTGTTATTGTGCGTGAGGCGACTTTGTTGTTAAAAATCAGTGCTGACCGGTTGTTTCAAATGATGGCCTTGCACAGTTCTTTAGGACGCCGCTTCTTAAAGGAGTTGTCTGTTCGGGTTCAAACAGCAAGATAGGTCAATGTTTTTTCAAAAAAGGATTTGCTTTTTTTGAAAAATGATTTTATAGTTTAGCTATTGTTAGAAAAAAGGAGAAAAATATGACTCAAAAAAAGAAAACAAATAAGGTTGATCCTATTGTAACGCGGACAGAAACAGAATCCGTGCAGCGCCCAGCTAAAAAATTGACGTTGAGTGTTTTGGCGGTTTTGACGGTCGCATTGTGGGGAATAGTTTTATACTTTGCATGGGAACGCTATATGAAACCCGAATCAATGATAAACGCCGATGGTAGTAAAGTAGTTGCTGTTGTGGCCGGTGATCCCATTCGGTTGTCGGATGTATATGAAATGGCCGCTTCTATCCCTCAGTTAAACGAATTACCGTTTGAAATGATTTATCCGCAAATTTTGGAAAATATCATCAATATGAAAGTTCTGTTGAAGGGAGCCCGTGATATGGGATTGGAAAAAGACCCAAAAGTGGCACGTGCTTTAACGTTGGCTCACGATCAGATTTTATCCCAAGCTTATTTAAGCCGTCGTTTGGAGGCGTCAGTTACCCCTGAAAAATTAAAAGAGCTGTATGATGAGGAAATGAAACATTATCAGCCCGAAGAACGGGTTCATGCACGCCATATTTTGGTTAAAACATTAAAAGAGGCTAAAGATATCCGAATTCAGTTAGAAAATGGTGCTGATTTTGCTGTATTGGCTAATTCTAAATCATTAGATGCAAACGGTAACGGTGGTGATTTGGGTGCTTTTACCAAAAATATGATGATTCCCGAATTCGGAAATGCGGTATTTGCCATGAAAAAAGGACAATTGTCCGAACCGATCAAAACGCCGTTCGGGTGGCATATTGTGTTGGTTGAAGATAAAGATTATACAACACCGCCTGTTTTTGAGGATATTCAGGAACAGTTGCAACAATTATATATGGAAAAGAATGCGGTCAATATTTTAAAAGAAGCACGTGCCGCAGCTGATGTTAAAATTGTTCAACCAATATTAAAGAAAGGACCGGTTGCACCGACGGCTCCTGAAACAAAAGTTGTTGAGCCGACTCCGCCCGCATTGGATACGGCAGCGGATAATGTTGTTGCCGAACCGGTTGAAAAGGGTATTTCGGGTGAAAATGTAAATTTGCCCGCAGCTGATGTGTCTGATCAGGCATCTTAAATAAATATTTAAATATTTTGCCCCCCGCTGCTTGTCAGCGGGGGTGTTTTTTAATCACGACTGTTGTTAATAAAGCGCACGGGGTATTGATTTTGTGGCGTGTGATAAAAATAGGTGTCTGGAATACGTTTCCAATTAAAAGGCATATAACCATAGGCTTGTTCAATATCAACATACGGCATATTTCCCATTTTTTTGCCAGGATGGGAAAAAGTCAGTTTGCCAAAATCTTTTGCATAAATATCAACATTTTCGGGCGTGGTCATACCAAATGCTGCCGTAGAAAAAAAGTGCATACTTTTTTTAAATCAATCATATCCGAAAGTAATTCAGCCGGCACACAACGTGAGATAATCGGGGTGCCGGGAAAAACCGTTGCCCAGTTTGTTTTTTCACGTGGGTGGGGCTTAATAACAACTTCATTGGGATTATAATTGCTTAAAATACTTTGATAAAGGCGTTGTTTATCTGATTCTGTGACAATACCGTCTTCAGATAATGGTTGGGTTATCAGGATAACTTTTTTTTGTTTTAAAAGATCAAGTTCTTTTGCATCAATTCCAAAAACGGCAGCAATGCGATCTTTTTCATTATGTGATAATGTGCACCATGCTTTTTTTAAATCAATAATACTTAATTTATCCGTCGGGGTGTCTGGTGCGGCGGCTGAAGCAGTTGCATAACAATGTTTAATTGCTGGGGCTTTCAGGTATTTGGGAAACAAAGTTAAATCACTTAATCCGTCTGATAAAGCGTAAATCGGCCATTGGGAACAAATTTTGGCTGCTTGCGATGTTGATAAGTTGACATACCTTTCCGCTGCACGCCTCTTTAGGGCACGTGTAATTTTTGATTGTAATTGATGACTGAACGCGGGATGTTTGGGATTTTGTGGCAAAGTAAAGGTGATTTTATGTGCCACGGCGGCATCGGCCACAGCCGGTCCTAAAACAAATAACGTTGTATCAACATTTCCTTTATTCATCAATAAATATTGATACAGGGAATAGGTGGAATTTGACATAAAAAAAACGGTTAAACATGATACCTTCCTTTCATAAGAGGATAAAAAAAGATATCACTTTTTATATTTTGTCAATATTTTATTTTTTATTTGTAAAAACTAGATTATTTTTATCCTTTTTAAATGTTTCAATACCATAGTTGTCCCATTTTAATGTCAACGTATCAGGTGTTTCATTGATAATGGTCGCCGCATCTTGCGAAGAAAAACGGATCAGGCGTTTTTCGTTTTCCCGAATCAAAAAGTCTTCCCAATAAGGGTGTTTTGTAAGAAGAGAATTTTCTAAAAACATGGATGATGGGCATCTTTCTGTAATTAATTGTTCAAGTGCTTTTTGATTGACAACATTTTTGTTTTTATTGGCATCACGCATCATGAACCAAAAACGACAGCGATCCTTTTTATTCAAAAAGGGGCCGGCTAACTCTTTAGGTAACGTAAGCAGTGGTTTTAGTTTTTCTTGCTGAATTTTGATAAATGTTTGAAATTGAATGTCATAATATTTGTTGGGGCGCTTTAAGTTTTTAACAACACCAAGGCGTAACAGCGGTTCAGTTAACTGAGATATTTTACCACCGGCATTTAAAACATCAGCATACAAACCGACATCTTCAGCATATAAATTATCTGATTTATAACGAATACCGTGTTTATTTAAAAAATCGCGGCGTATGATGACAGTCGGATGTGCTAAAACCGAATCAGCATAGGATAAAATTTCAACTTTATCAGTATTTTCAAATAAGGGGGGTGTCTGAGGTGGATCAACATGTGTCTTATCACCCGTGATATAGGCTCCCAACACGATCAGTTCCGGATGAGCATCCATAACGGCTACTTGGCGTGATAGACGATACGGGCAATATAAGTTCCGCGAGCCTTGTCTAACCACGGTTTAAGGAATAAATCAGCCCTTTATTCGTTTCATTTTTTAAAAAGATAATACGATTGTCTTTATCGGCATAGGATTGTATAACATCAGCCGTATGATCAGTTGAACCATCGTCAATAATAATAAATTCAAAATCCGTAAATGATTGATTTAAAATTGATTCAATAGTAGGGCTGACAATGGTGCCCCGATTATAGGTAGACATCAATACCGTGACGGTTGGACGGAAAAGTGTGCGTGTCATACGCATTATATCCTGTCGGTAAGCACCGCATAAAAAACCGCAGGTAAATATAAAAACCGTTATTAAGGTATGTTTCAATAATTTCATCAGTATACCTTTCATTGTATGTGGTGTTATAACTGATAAAAAATGAAAACACAAGGGAAAGTGTGTTTATAACATACTCTTGTTGTTTATTCAGTTGCTTTTTTAAAGTTGAGTGCAACCGAGTTGATGCAATATCTGAGTCCCGTTGGTGTTGGACCGTCTTGAAACACGTGACCAAGATGCGAACCGCATCGGGCACAAGAAACTTCTGTTCGGGTCAAACCATGTGACAGATCGTCCCGTGACCGTACGTTTTGACTGATCGCCGTGTCAAAACTGGGCCATCCACTGCCCGAGTCAAATTTTGACCGTGAATCAAACAGGGGATTGCCGCATGCGGCACAAACAAATATGCCTTGCTCGTGGAAGTCTAAATATTTTCCACTAAACGGTGGTTCAGTTCCTTTTTCCCTTAAAACAAAATATTGTTCGGGTGTCAAACGGTGCCGAAAATAATCTTCGGCCGGTTCACCGGCAGTTGTTTGGGGGGCGCAGGTATGTTTATTTTGTTTTTCAAAATATTTTTGATGCATGCTTTCTGCGGGATAAAATGCGCCGGCAGGAACAACCTGTGTTACAATCGGGTTCAAAAATCGTTTGGCTTTATTTAAATTTTTGATGGCTGTCAAAGCTTGTTCTTTTTGTTGGTCATTTAGGTAAAAAATCGCCGATCGGTATTGCGTACCTATGTCGGGGCCTTGACGGTTTAAAGTTGTGGGATCGTGCATATTAAAAAAGGCATCTAATAACGTTTCATAGGAAATAACACGGTTGTCAAAATCAACGCGAACAGCTTCGGCGTGCCCCGTTGTGTCGGTGCAGACTTGTTCATAATCAGGGTTGGCAAGTGTTCCGCCCGTATATCCTGTAACGGTTGTTAAAACGCCTGGTAAAGCGTCAAAAGACGCCTGAACCCCCCAAAAACATCCAGCAGCAAAAATAGCCTGTTCAATCATGTATTCTCCTTAATTTATTTGTTTCAAAAAATACATAGGGTGTAAAAAGGTAAAAAACAATTTTTTTAAAGGTAAAAAACGAAAAAAATACGTTTATTCGTGATGCACCCGTTTTAATAAAAGAAGTGATACACCACATAATATTGCGGTAATCAGGTAAAAACTGCTCCAACCGTTTAAAAAAGAGACCGTCGTATCATTTGAAGCCACCATTTTTTCAAATAAAACGCATCCTGTTAATGTCAAGCCCGCAACAACAGATCCCAAAGCACCAGCGGCTGATTTTAGAACCGAGTTAACCGATAAATAAACCGAGGCCATTGCATCGGGAATATACAAAAGCGATACATTATTGATACCTAACGTGATACCGGCCGTTGCGGTGCCCAACAAAACGTGGCAGAGGGTTAAAATCAAAAACAAAATAAGGTATGATAGATTGGAAAAAATATTTAACCCTGCCAAAACCGCTAAACAGGCAACAAATAAAGGCACAGACTGCATTAAAATCCGAACAGGACCGTGCCGATCGGCAATTTTCCCCCAAGATTTAATGAATACGGTATAGCTGATTTGCAAAATCAAGGTGAATAAAATAACCGATGACATATCTAAATTGAGGCGTTTTAAAAGGAAAACCGTCACAAACGGTGTTACGAAAGCCTGTGAAAAATTTAAAACGCTTAAGGCAACGGCTAATTGACGAAAAGGCGCGTTTTGAAATGTCCAGATAATTTTTTTGTAAAATGGTTCTGATGGGTTGCGGGGAACAGGCTTATTTTGAACTTGCGTAAATGTCCAGGCACTGTAGGTGTTGGCAATTCCCGCCAAAGCCAATAAAGCGGCATAGACAAAGATTTCATGCGTTGGAGCGTTTTCTTGAATCGCTTTTAACAATCCGTAAGTGAATAGAAAACAGCCGATTTTGGCAATCATTATCCCTTTGTAGCGGTGGGCGAAAAACCGCCCCGTCAGCCGATGCGGAACCAATACTTTCATCCAAGGCATGAACGAACCGCCGCTCATGCATCCGATCAGATAAGCGGCACTTAAAAAGAAAATTAAAAGCGGCAAAGCAGCCGATACTGTTGGCCAAAAAGCCAATAAAGCGGCAAACAGATAAAACGGACCGGACGAAAACGAGGAAATAACGGCAATTTTTTTGACTGTAACCCCGCGTTCAATCAAATAGGCCACCAATAAATGGATTAAGTTACCGATAAACGGAACAGCACCCAACAAACCGATGGCAAAATTTCCCGCTCCAAAAAGTAAGGCATAAGCCGTCAACGTCGGCCCTACGGCTAAAGTATCTTTGGCTGAAGTAGCAATGCCGCCCCAATAAACATAGTTTAAAGAATGGCGCAATAAAGCATTATGTTTCATTTCTTAATATCCTGCAGCATCAAAGGTATAGGAAAGTGTGTTGTTCGTTTTTTTGCATACATTAACATCTCCGTGGAAGGCGGCTCCGTTGACGGTGATTTGTAGAGCACTGACAGCTTGTATCATTAGCATCTGGATGCAAATACCACCGGATATACCGGACACTGTTACGGAAAATTTATCACCGCCGGCAGATGTCAACTTCAATGGATACCCTGTTCGTGTGCGGGGACCTTGTTCATCAACAAGTGTTCTGTTCCCCATGGCCCATTGCATGCGGTAAGAAATTAAGCGTTCGTTTAATTCATTGCTTAAATCAATCGCTTTCGTTTTATCCAAAGCATAAGAAACCGTGTTGGGTGATCCGACATGTTCAGTGGTTTTGTCGTTTGTGGAAAGAGTGCCTAAATCAGCCATGGTTAATACACCGACCAAAATCAAAACAGCAATCACTTCAATCATGCCGCGGCCGCGTTCGGATGTAAAATCGGTTGAGCCTAACTTCATAGCGATAATATACTACAAACTTTCGGGAAAGTCACACCTTTTGTTATTAAAACGTTGACAAAAGATTGAAAAGGGAGTATACTATTTCTTGTAAACAGTAAAAGTGAGACAGGGAGAATATGGTATCAAACAGCAAAAGAATTTTTGCAAAATTTAAGACAGTTTTTTTTGTTGGCAACGGTTGGCGCTTTATCCGTATTTGCAGGGGATCAGGTTTTGGCACGCGTTGCGCCCGAAACGTCCCGAGCTGTTCACAAAAAGATTTCAAAGGTTGGAAACGGATTGAAAAAAACATTAAAGTCGGCCCATGTTAGCACGTGGGATGGCACAGCTTATGTGGGGGGGGGGGTGACGATAATGTTATTTTTGAGGAGCCTGACTGGTCTTTGGCTAAATTTAATTTGAAAGACCTGTTCAATAAGAAGAATCAGGATAGGTAATATTTCAAAAAAAACGGTCAATATAATTTATGTATCAAGGTAAAAAAGGAGGTGTCATGTTATACAGTAAATATAAAACAATAGCTCTTTTGGCAGCAGCCGGCGCATTGATATCCGTAATGAGCGGATGTGTGGTTCATGACCATCATGCCCCGAGGCCGGGGCATTATCCACCACCCCAAGGGCATCGCTATCCACCCAAACCGGGTCATCGTTATAAACCGTTACCCCAAGGGCACCGGCCCCCACCCCCGCACCATGGTCCATTTGGTCAAGTTGAATTAAAGATATTTGACAATCGGGATAGAACAGCGTAAATCCTTTATTATTGGATTTAAAACAAAAGCGCGTTTTGAAAGTTTTTTCTTTTTTTATTACAATTGATTCGAGACAACATTCAAAACGCGTTTTTTCCAAAAGCCACCGTAAAAATAAATCAAAGATAACAAAACGGCAATGCCGGCTGACGCCGGGAGGGCAAGGCCAACTTCAAATAAGTCATTCGCCCGAAATACCAATGGTAGACGCAGGATAAGAATAGTTATCAGATTACACAGCATGGTGAACGTTGTATGACCACAACCATTTAGAAAACCATTGACGGCGAATAAAATTCCCAAGAATAAACAATCGGCCGAATAAGCCAATAAATAATCGGCGCCGAATCGGATGATATCAGGATGCGTACTGGTTAGTGACATGACAAATACAGGTGCTTTAAACATTAAAACAAATGCCGGTATACTAAAGGCCAATGTGGTTAATAAACCGATGTAAAATGTTTTTTGGGCTCGTGTTATTTTTTGCGCGCCGATATTTTGTGCCGTCATAGCGGCAATGGCGGCCGATAAGGATAATGCCGGTAAAATCGTAAACCCGTCTATTTTTTCAGTAATGCCGGCTGCGGCTGAT
Source organism: uncultured Alphaproteobacteria bacterium (assembly GCA_944392145.1). GTDB lineage: Bacteria > Pseudomonadota > Alphaproteobacteria > CAAHEQ01 > UBA3637 > CALXVS01. The sequence continues at coordinate 23,684 of CALXVS010000022.1, forward strand.
GGGATAACACCCATTTTGTTCACAATTGCCAAAATAATCAGAAATGATAACATGATTAAAAAATCTTGCAACGCAACGGGCAGGCCGATTTTTAATAACAATTTTAATTTGTCCCAATGAATTTGAAAGGCAGTTTTATCAAATGTGAATAAAAAATGTTTTTTCTTTAAAAAGCGAATCGCTAATATCATGGAGGCGGCTTGAGCCAATGTGGTTGCCAATGCGGCACCGGCCGCGCCCCAACCGAACCCGGCAATAAAAACAAAATCCAAAATAACATTAATTAAGCTTGCTATCGCGATGAATTTTAATGGGTTAAGAGCATCACCCACCCCGCGCAAGACAGCACAAATCGCGTTGTATCCGAATGTAAAGACAAGTCCGGCTGATCCCAAAAAAATATAGGCACCCGTTGGACGAATCGCTTCGGTTGGCGTTTGTAACAGATTGACCAAATAAGGGGTAAAAGCCATACTGATAAGTGATAAAAAAATGCAGCCAATCCCGAAAAACGAAAATAAGGTAGCGATAGTTTCACGCATATCATTCAATTGCCGAGCGCCGTAATATTGACCAATAATGATTGTACCGCCGACCGTCAGACCGGCAATTAGGCACATAACGGCATAAAGAGCCTGGGCTCCCGTTGAAACAGCCGACAAATCGGCCGGTGTACCGTAAAAGCTGACGATTAGGGTGTCGGCAATCCCGTAAAGTGCCTGAAGCAAACTGGCACCCAAGTAAGGGAGCGAAAATTTAATAAGCGTCGGGAAAATAGCCCCGCGCGTCAATAAATGCCCATCGGTTGTCATACAAAATGAATCCTAAAATTGTTTGTGGCATTTTAGCCGATTTTTTGTTATCGGTCAAGATGGACTTTTTTCTTATATTCTCAAAACGGTATCCGTTAAAATGTGTTTTGGTTCATTCCAAAATAGAGGCTAATCCGATGGACGGAAAATGCAATTTTTCCGTTTTGTAGATCGGATTATCGGCCGGAAACTCGTCTCTGCAATTGCCTTCATAGCGGTAATTGGTCACGGATACGTTTGTGATTTGAAATGTAATAATACATTTTGTGGTTACCCATCGCGGATCCGATCCGTTAAAATCAACATGTGTTCTGTCTCCTATACGCTGAATGTCTGCCGAACGGGGAGTGCCGGGGACATAAACAGATGAACTTTTGTCATATTGGACTAATGTTGTTTGGTTATCAACCCTGAAAATGCCGGTCGGAATGCCCCATGTCGTGATTAAATCGCGGTAGTGCATGCCCATATAGACTTTCATACCCGTTGCCATGTATTCCTGATACGACACGCATCCGGTTAACAAGAAAGCAATAAAAAGGGTGAATATATATTTTTTCATAATTCTTTATCCTTTGTCTTAAGGATATATAATACATTCTTTTGTCCAATGCAATAGAAAAAACAACATTTTTAAAATAAATTTGTTGGACATAATATGGTATGTGCCCTAAAAAAGCTTGCATCCGGTGGGGGTAAGGCTTATAATGCCGGTTATAAAGCAGGATTAACTGATTTTTAAGAAAACGGAGTGGTTTTATGACGCGGTATTTATCAACGTGTGTTGCGGGATTTGCAAAAGCGGTTCAAACGTTTCTGTTACAGGATATGCCGGATGTTCATGTTGTTTTTTCCGATGACGGATGTGTTGTTTATGAGACAAATACACCGGAAAACATGGTAAATTTACCGTATGTGAATAACACGTTTTTGGTATTGGATACGGCAAAAAGGGCCGAACTGTTAGTCGAAAAAGTAATAGCAGACATAAAAAAATTGCCGTATCGGTCTGATTTTAAATCTTTTAAAATTTTTGTATCTGTTGATGGGAAACTGACCGCATTATCGCGCCCCCTGATGGCACGGTTGGTGGATACTCTTAAAAAACGCACGCATCGGCCGTACATGGTTCGAGGTGCCGATGGCGAGTTTTGGGTGATGCAGCGGCAAAACGGCCAAGCGTTTTTTTTATTCCGTCTGACAACATTGAAGAAAAAGCCTGCGCGAGGGGAATTGCGCCCCGAAATAGCTTATACTTTGTGCCGATTATCATGCCCGAAACCGGAGGATGTATTTCTTGATCCGTTTTGCGGATCGGGTACATTGGCGTTGACACGATCACGCCTGACCGGATATCGGGGTATTTTTGCATACGATTCGGATGCGACGTTAATTGAGGTATTAAAACAAAAAACAAAGATGATTAAAAGTGCCAAATTTAACCGTTCGTTTTTTATTAAGCGGCGTGATTTTTTTGAAAACGGATTTCAGGACGGCTTTATAGATGTTATCGTTACGGATCCCCCTTGGGGTATTTTTAAAACTGTTGCGTCCGATTTTTACCAACGCTTTATTGCCGAAGCGGCACGGATTATAAAATCAGGAGGCAGAATGATTGTGTTGACCGCATGTAAAAATGAAATGGATGCTGGTGCCCGGTTTTTCAAACTTGAGGAACGATACGATATTTTGGTTTCAGGGCAAAAAGCCGGTGTTTTTGTTTTACGGCGTTTGTAATAGCTTACATTACTTTAGGTGGGGTTGCGCCCCGGATGGTTATATTCCGAATTGAATAAAGAAATCTTTTTGTTCAATCGGAGGATAAAATGCCTGATCAAATACCAATGGTTATACTGTGGTGCGTGACATATGTTACAGACGGTGTTTTTTATGATTTTTGCCGGATATTCTTTTTATAAATAAATTTTTGTGTAAAAAACAAGATATGATAAAAAGGACTTTTAGGGCCTTAAACATTAATTTAAAAGATATTTTTCGCGTTACAAAAAGGAACCATTATTTGCAACTGTTTTTTTTAAATTTTTATCAAAAACATAAATTAAATAAATTTTATTTTAAATCAATAAGTTACATTTAAATTATTCTATTTTTTATTTTTATAAAATTGCATCGTTTCAAAAAGGTTCCTTTATGTTACATTGACAACCCATTGTTTATTCATTGTTAAAGGGAGAAAGGACATAAAAGATTATGTAATG
>CALXVS010000023.1 GCA_944392145.1 uncultured Alphaproteobacteria bacterium
TGTTCCGAGAAAGGGTATTTTGACGAAGAGGACTTTCAGTGTCACTGTTCGGGCAACACCTATCTGGACATTTACACAAACGATTGTTTGTGTCCGGCGGGGCACGTGTGGAGCGCCGGGGAAGGCACCTGTATTGAGTCTATTTGTCCAGAAGGACAGTTTGAGACTTTAAAAAACGGATGCGTGCCGTGTTCGGATGAAACAACCTATACCATCGCGACAGATGAACGCCACAAACAGCTGTGCGAAGCCTCCACTTGTGGGCGAATCGTGGTGGGGAGTAATTGCGTGAATGCTGATGTCAATCATTGCATTAAGGGAGAGAGTTTTCGGAATGCTAGTGGCACATGCACACCCTGTAATACGACAACAAACAGTGTCGGCAGCAACCGAACACAAGAGTTAAAAGATTCTTGCAATGCATGTGAGGGACGCTTATGGGCGGCGGGCTGTTGTATCAAAAAGGATATGTGCTCTGATACACAATTTTATCAGTTTAATGGTAATGACGGACATGTCAGATGCCTTAATTGTTCGGATCCGGCCTCTTATAATGTTATTGGCGATGCTAATTACCCGGAAGATTATAAGTTAATGACTGATTCATGCAACGCCTGTACTAATGCAGCGGGTCAGAAAAACAGAAGTGTCGTCGGGAATGAGTGTGTTAAAACAGTGTGTGATGCAGGTGAGTTTATGGGCGCTGATGACAGATGTTATGCATGTTCTTACACAACCAAAATTGCCGTTAATGCAGGATCCGGATGCACGGATACGGCGTGTGAACGGGTAGAGGTAACGAGTGACGGTAAAACGTATTGCCAAATTGCCGATTGCCCGACCGACGGGACTTATGTCAACGTAGATGGCAGTTGTTATCCGTGTGCCGGCAGCACGCCGTTTCAATCAACAAAAGAGCAGTGTGATCAATGTTCCTCACCCCAACGTTTATGGTTAGGAACGGATAATGCCGACGGAACGGCCATAGGGAAATGTATGACCCAATGTAAAATGGGTGTAAGTTACCCTTATGACAGTGCAACATTTTGCTATGGTTGTGCGGGGTGGGTTGATGGATCAGGTTATTCAGGTACTTCGGCAACCGCTCGTGAATATTGTGAGGCCTGTGGTAATTATTTGGATGACGGATGGTGTGTCAGGCCCAATTCATGTGTACGAGGTTCCGAGTTCCGACGTAAAGTATCCGGTTATTCTTTTTGTGTAACATGTGATTTGGTGGATAAAATCAATATCGGAACAACGGCGGGACATCGTGATATTTGTTCGGCCTGCACAACCAAACCGCGTTTTTGGGTGGGATCATACTGCTATCGGTGCGATTCGGCAGAAACACCCGCTGTCACAACAGCCGAGGAAGAAGCCAGTTGTAACTCTTGCGCCGAACGCGAGGTCAAAGACGGGAAGTGTGTCCTGGTGCAATAGAATTTATTAATCTTTGATGTAAAACGTCATCGGGAATAAATAATAATGCCAGATTTTGATGTAAAATCAGTTGTTACGACGCCTCAAGGGGTTGCTAAAAGCGGCATTAGTTTTCCTGGATCTAAAGCGTTCGCAGGGATGACGGTCGGGGATGTGTCGCGGGTGGTGGGTTCTTTCGTGGGCGGGGACGTCTCTTGTCCCTAAAAAACGGTATCAGTGTTGCCTGGATGTTCGCATGCGCAAGCATGACGAAAAGGGAGAGGCAAGCATGAGGATCGGGGGAGAGGACAAGGATAACCGCCAGGGGGTATGTTACTGACACTTAGTGGGCTTGTTTCCAATCGTGACCGATACCGATATCGGCAACAAGTGGAACAGACAGGGTGACAACTCCTTCCATTGCCGGGCGGATTAGGGTGGCAGCGCGGTCGGCGTCTTTTTGTGCGACTTCAAAAACCAGTTCATCGTGCACTTGCAGTAACAAACGGGCGTCCAGGTTATTTTCTTTAAGGACGTGGGTTGTTTTTAACATCGCCAATTTGATAATATCGGCAGCCCCCCCTTGAATCGGGGCATTGATGGCCGACCGCAGGGCAAAGGCACGTGTGGCGGGGGTTTGAATCCCCTGAATAAAGCATTTGCGTCCTAACGGGGTCAGGACATACCCGTGTTGTTTCACAAATGCACTTGTTTTATCCATATACGATTTTATTTCCGGATATTTGGCAAAATAGGCGTCTATATAGGCTTTGGCTTCAGCGCGGTCAATGTTTAATTGATTGGCCAACCCGAACGCCGAAATACCGTAAATAATACCAAAGTTGATGGCTTTGGCGCGGCGTCGTGTATCGGCATCAATCTGTGATAAAGGTTTTTTGAAAATTTCACTGGCCGTTCGGGCGTGAATATCCTCGTTCTTTAAAAACGATTCTTTTAACGCCGGCACGTCAGCCACCGCCGCCATCAGGCGCAATTCAATTTGCGAATAATCCGCCGCTAACAGGACGTATCCTTCCCGTGCAATAAAGGCGCGGCGGATTTCTTTCCCCTCGTCCGTGCGAATTGGAATATTTTGCAAGTTGGGGTCCGTTGATGATAAGCGGCCGGTGTTGGTTGAAACCTGAGAAAACCAGGTATGCACACGCGGATCCGAACGGGTTTTTTCCAATAAGGCATCGGCATAGGTGCTTTTCAGTTTTGAAAACATGCGATATTTCAATACATCAGCCGCCAATGTGCTTTTTTGTTCACCGGCCAGTGTTTCCAAAACACCAACATCCGTCGTCCAATTTCCATTAGCCCCTTTTTTCCCACCGGTTAAGCCCATTTTGTCAAATAAGATAACGCCCAGTTGTGCCGGCGAATTGATGTTAAAAACTTCACCGGCAGTTGCGTGAATTTGTCGGGTTAGGGCTTCTATTTTATCATTTAAATCAAGCGAGAGGCGACTTAAATGCCCGCGGTCAAGTAAAATGCCGGCTTGTTCCATATTGGCCAAAACGGGAAGAAGGGGGGCTTCAATCGTTTCATAAATATCATGGGAGCGGTCTGTCTCATCCGCTTTCAATCGGGTGTTCAGTTCGTGGAACAGGCGCAGGGTGATATCGGCATCTTCGGCAGCATAGGCACAGGCTTTATCCAACGGGACCTGATCAAACGTGATGCGTTTTTTACCCGTGCCGCATACGTCACTGAACGCGATTGTTTGATAATTCAATAATATTTTGGCCAGGTCGTCCATTTTATGGGAGTGGGTGGTGCCGTCCAACACATAACTCATGACCATGGTATCGGCAATCGGTGCAATGCGCGGGGGCATGTGATACGCACGATTTAAAATGTGTAAGTCAAATTTAATGTTGTGTCCGACTTTTAAAACGTTCGGGTTTTCCAACAATGGACGTAACAGTTTCAGGGCCGTTTCAACCGGAATTTGATCGGGGGCCGGCGGCCGTGTGCCGAATAAATCGGTCGCCCCGTCGGCATTGACATGTCGCACCGGAACATAACAGGCTTCGCCCGCTTCAAAGCACAGGGAAAAACCCACCAATTCTGCCGTAAAAGGATCCAGACCGGTTGTTTCCGTATCCAAGGCAACAACTGTTTTATCCGCCCCGCGGCGCAAAAAGTCTTGCAGGTCTTTTTCCTGGCAAATCAGATGATAAACAGGGGCGATTTTTTGGGGAGAGGGGGATTTTTTCAACGTATCCGATGCTGCCGGTGTTTTTAAATCGGGTGTTGGTGTCGGTGTTTTTTTTAGAGCTGGCCATTTATCAATTTTGGCCAGCAGACTTTTAAAATTGTTTTCCTTTAAAAAATCCTGAATTCGGGGCAAATCGGCGGCATGTGTTGAAAAGGTCGTAAAATCGGGATCAACGGGCGCTTGGTCATTTAAGGTGACCAGACGGCGCGAAATCAGAATTTTGTCTTTTTCCGCAATCAGTTTTAAGCGCCGCTTTTCCGGTGTGACCGTGTCAATTTTGGCAATCAGGTTGTCCAGTGAACCGAATTCGTTAATCAGAGCCGCTGCCGTTTTGGGGCCGATGCCTGCCGCACCCGGGACATTATCGGTTGAATCACCCATTAACGCCTGAACATCCGGAACTTTATCGGGGGAAACGCCGAATTTATCTGCCACATCCGCCGGGGTCAGTGTTTTTTTCTTCATAGGGTCATACAAGGTAACATCCGGCCGCATCAATTGCATCAGGTCTTTATCCGCCGAAATCACATGCACGTGCCACCCCTGTTCACGGGCAAGACGTGCATAGGTGGCGATTATGTCATCGGCTTCATACCCTTCCTTTTCCACGGCGGGAATTGAAAAAGCCGCGGTTGCCCGGCGTATTAAGGGGAATTGCGGAATCAATTCGGGGGGCGCCGGGGGCCGGTTTTGTTTATAGGCCGGATAAATTTCATTACGAAAGTTTTCGCGTTTGGCGTCAAAAATAACCGCCATGGCGTCACAAGGGTTGGCTTCAATCAAATTCATCAACATGGTGATAAAGCCATACACGGCATTGACCGGTGTACCGTCGGCACGCGTCATGGGGGGCAGGGCATAAAACGCCCGAAAAATATATCCCGATCCGTCAATCAGGCAGAGAGTTTTGGGGGCGTTTGAATCACTCATCGGTTATTTTTTCGTTTTTTTAGCCGGTGTTGAGGCCTTTTTGGAGGATTGTTTCGGGGCCGTTTCCGCCGGTTTAGTCGCCGTTTTTTTTAGAACCGGTTGAACGGATTGTTTCGCCTCTGCCGGTTGGGGAGCGGTGACAGCCGGCTTTTGCGGGGCTTCCGCCTCTTTTTTTTCGGGGACAGGCGTGGCTGCCGCATTTTTGTTTAACGCATTTTGAAGGGATAATTCCTTAAGCGACGTATAAGCGATTTTACAGTGTTCCTGACAATACGGTTTTCCGGTGACACTTTGTTCGCCGCAAAAGTGAAAGTCCGGATCTTTCGGGTCACCGATTGGCCAACGGCATGACGTTAGTTTTAAATCCATTAACGCCACATGGCCCACCTTGACCGGCCGTTTTAGGGGCTTTTTTCCCTCTGATTTTAAAGGGGAGGGGCGCGGCGGCAGTTCCAAGCGATGCACTTTGCCGACAACGGCGTTTTTTGAAATACCCAGCGCGCGGCCGATTTCAACCGTGCTGGTGCCGTTTTGCCATAATTTTTTTAATAATTTAATGCGTTCGTCCGTCCAGGCCATTTTAAAAAATCTCCTTGTGTCAAAAAGATAATGTCACTATAGCGCATTTGGTGTTATGAGTCAAGAGGGGTGAATAATTGTAACGCCGTAAAAACAGGTGAAGAAAACATGTTTTTAAGGGCCTCTAAATAATCACCGGCAAAATACACGTCCCCCGGGGGAGCGGCATAAAGCGCGGCATAGGCGTGAATGTCGGGCAGGGCAATTGTGCTTTCTTGCCAGGGGGCGGCGGGTGTTTGTGCGGTCAGGCGTTTTAACTCGGCCGCCCGGGAGGGCGTTAGGAAATGGACACGGTAGGCCTTTAAAATTCGGTCGGCTTTCAGGGCAAAGTCACGCGCGTTTAGAAAACCGTTGGCTTGGGCCATTTTATCCAGTTGCTCTTGAAACCCCAGTAAGATCAGCTGATTAATGCGGGTTTGAAACGGGTTAACGGTTAAATCCACTTTTTTTTGTTGTAAATAGGTTAAAACATTTAGGGCGTTTTGAAACTCAATCGGCCGTTTTTGTGCCGCAATCAGGCCATTTAACGCATGAAACATGGGCGTTAAGGCCTGCACGTTTTTTTGTGTTAAATCGGTTTTTTTATAATTTTTAATCGTTTCATCGGATAACGTATAAAACGTCTTCACATCGGGAAATGCGTATCCTTGCGGGCGGGGAAGTAATGTGTTTGTTGCAAACGCGGTTTGTGTTTTTGAACTGTCCGCTTGCGGCACACGCCATAAATCGGGGTCCAATGCCGGATAATATTCGGCCGGCAGGTCATCCAGATACGTTTTGGCCCATGTGCTTAAGGTTGGGGGTAAATCGGTCGGCTTTTTCCCCTTAAAGGCCGCGATCAACGGATGTGTCCGCACTTTTTTGGAAAAATAAAGCGAATCGTTTAAACGGGGGTAATGGTATTGGCGCTTATGAGGCGGTAAAGCCAACATGGTGGCCAGTAAGTCTTCCTGTTGCGCGGTGGCTTTGGTTTGTGTGCGCATCAAAATACGCAGCTTTCGGGCATCCACCGTATGGCGTGCCGTGATTTGTGTGATCAGTTCATCGCTTAAACGGCGGATTAAGTCAGTATCAGACACATCCTCTGCCCGAACGGCAAAAATGATTCCCAGCACGCTTAAAAAAAACGCGATATATACCCGATTAGTCATTTTGAACACGGACGGTGTAGGTCAGCGTTTGTTCCGCATTAGCGGTTAAAGGAATTGTCCAAGCCCGCGTTGTCGCCGTTTTTTCAACACCGGCAACGCTTTCCGACAAGATTTCAAATGACTTGGGGAATGTTTGTATGACAAGAACCGATACCGGTTTTTCGGACCCGTTGCGCAGGGTCATTTGATATGTGGCCTGATACGCGTCTTTACCAAGTCGGGTGTATTCGGTTTGTTTGGCATCTGCCGAAATATCAAAGGCCTGACCGGTGTAAAGGCGGACCGTTTCTTTGTTTCCCGTATGATTAATTGTGTTTTCGCCGATAAACAATGATGCCCCTGTCGCCGCGTTTTGATACAGGCGAATTGTCCCTTTGGGCAGAGCTAAGCCTAACTGATTGTCTTTTTCATTTCGGAACGTAACGAAAATACCGGGTTTTAAGTTTTTAACTTCCCCTGAAAACGGAATGACGTTTTCAAATTCGTATGTTTTATCAATGCGCACATTTTCGGCGGATAACAAGGCAACTTGTTTCGTTTGTTGGGATAAAATATCGGTTTTGTCCGGTAAGGTATACAGGTGATAATCGCCCAAAGATTCGGGTGCCATGCCCATGGCCATGACGCTATTTTCCATGACGGCGGCATCGACCGTTTTATATTGCCGCATTCGCGGGGTAGGGGTTCTGACAATATTGACATCGCCTGCTACCAAACTTAACGCCGCGTTTTCATACGAAACGCCCGAACGGTTGTTTAAGGTGACATAACCGTTTAACGTCATATGTGTTTCATCGGCGGATATTTGCGCAACATAGTCCGCTTGCCACGATAAGCCGGTGGATAAATAACTTAACTTGAGGGGTCTTGTGCCGGCTTTTTGTGCTGCAACCGTAACAACCAATGTCGGTTTGGCGCGCAGGTTTTTCGGAATGGCATTAAACAGAATTTGCCCCGGGTAAGAGGCTTCAATCTTATCCCCGATTTGCAAAATCGGTTTACCGCCGTTATAGGCCAGCAATTTGGCGGTTCGGCGGGTTACTTTTCCCGTTGCGGGATTGGTATCTTCCAATGTAACGGTTGTATCAACGGATTTACTTAATAATGTTTGATAAGAAAGCACGTCGTAATTAAAGTTTTGCTCTTTTACCGCAACATCATCGCCGGTTAAAAGGGCACTTTCGGGAATCATTTGATCTGATACACCGCTGAACGCGATATTTTGAAGACCATCCCCTAAAGTGGCCGTGCGCTCATCTTGAATCAAGGCACGGTTTTCATTATAAATCGTGACGTTTAAACGGGTGCGTGCCGTTTGATCCAAAACGGTTTCGTCCGCCCGGGCCGCCAGAGCAGCCATCAAACCGGTGACTGATAAAAACAGGTATTTTTTCATGTGTCCTCCTTAAAAGGTGATGCTAAAAAGCAAAAATCCGCTTCGGATAAATTATGGTGTTGGAATTGATTTGTCCAGTTTTTAAGCCGCTTTGTTGCCAACAGATAGGGATAAAGACGTGTGAAGAGTTTTTTAAAGCTTTCTTTGCTTTGACCAAAGGCCATATTTTCATCCGATAAAAAAGTCATAATTGCTGTCAGACGGTGTTGCCGCTGTTTTTTAAGTGCCGGAATCAGGGCCATTAAGGTGATGAATGTGGTCAGGCACACAATACCCCATGCCGCTAAAGTTAACGATAAATCCAAATAAGCGGTTAGGATGACAAAAATAAGAGTCAATAAAGTCAATTCACCGACATGTGTGCCGACTAATCGCACGGCCAATCCCATACGCATCAATAATATCCCGATGCGGTGCGTATAAATCCACCGCCAAAAGGCGATCAAACGACCTTTTCCTCCGCGGCATTTTTCATACAAAGTCAATTGCTCCCAAAAAGAAGGATCGGGAATGCGATTGAGTAAGGCCGCCAAATAAATCGGGGATATTTTGGTTAAAAATAAGGCTGTATTTTGTTTTTTTGTCGGGCGGAGGGTGATAATCGTTACGGTGGCATATGCGACCAATAACAGGGTCCACAATAAAACCGCTACCCATGCCGGGTTGTCGTCCAACCAATCAGTCAGGGTTCTTTTTTGTAAGAATGTGCTATCCAATGACACATTTAATCGCACATCAGAAAAGGCGGGTAACAGGTGTGTCGTTTGAAAAAAGATATTTCCCTTTGCATCCGTGTTGACAACAGCCCCTTGCGGTAAAATCAGGTTGTTTGTGCCAAACCCGATTTGGGCCGTATGAACCCGGACCTGTTCGGGCATCAATAAGACGCCGGAAAACCGCTCGGTCACCAACGGCCAATCGGAGCCCGTCAAACTGATACCAAATGTTTCGGTCGGTGAGGCGGCGCGGAGAACACGCGGCAGTTTATAGGTCAATTCAAAGCGATGCTCCCCTGCCGATAAGGGATCTTTTCCCTTGATAACCAGGGTATCGGCCGTTTCGGTAACGGTGTAAGACATGCTTTTTTTATCTTGTGTTAAGTACAGAATTTCCGGCGTATCTAGATCTTTTTGTTTGGGAAAGGTGCGTGTGAAAAAGGAGTCTTGTGTTCCTTGAACCGTTTGAATCATTTCTTTGACGATGATGTCACCCATCGGGGTCAGTTGTAACATCATGCTGCGGTCACCGGTATGACTTGTCAACGGGGTAGTCCATGCTTTCCCGAACGCCGGTGTAACGGTTGCCCGGATTTCGGTCGTTTTAGGTTGTAATTTTGGCACACTGAATGTATTTTTTAACGTGCGTGTGGACTGGTCGGATTTTAAAATATCCGTTGTGCCGAACAGCCGCATTTTTGTTTTATCCCATTCCGTGGCGGGAGAAGAACGGTCTGACACCGAATCAATCCGCACAAAAGGCGTGCCGGTATAAATGCCGCCGCTGCGGTCGGTTTTGCGGGCCGTTTCTATATTTAAAAGCGATTCTTCCGAAACGGTTGATACGTTTTGTCCCCCCACCCCGACAGGAATTAAACAACACAAGATTAAACCGATGAAAGCCCTTTTCATGTGGCAGATTTCCTTGCTTTTTTTTGATTTTCGGCAGTAATAAAAAGTTGTTTTTCATCGGCCGGACAGACGTCAAACAAAGGGCAAATACCACATTTGGGGCGTCCCGCTCGGCAAATGTAACGCCCGTGCAGCACCAATGATAAGCAGACGTCTTTTCGGTATTTTTCCGGCACGATTTTGGTTAAAGCTTTTTCCACCTCGGCCGGATTTTCCCCTGTGCAGAGTTTCAGGCGATGACATAACCGAAACACATGGGTATCCACCCCCATGGTTGGGGCGTTATAAGCAACGTTTAAAAAAACGTTTGCGGTTTTGCGACCAACGCCGGGCAGGGTAATCAATGTTTCAAAATCCGTCGGCACAACACTGCCGAATTGGTCACGCAGTAAAACCGACAGCCGGTAAATGGAATTGGCTTTGTTATTAAAATAGTTGATAGATTTTAAATACCCTTTCAGCCGTTCTAACCCCAAATCGGCGATTGCTTCGGGGGTGTCGGCAACGGGAAATAAAGTGCTTGTGACCTTGTTGACACCTTTATCCGTGCTTTGTGCCGATAAAATAATTGCTACAAGCAACGTAAAGGGGGATGTCCAGTTTAGTTCGCAGCGCGGTTCAGGATAGACTTCACTTAATTTTTGAAAGAAAGCCTCCCGTTTTGCTTTTGTCATCAAGGTCTGTGTCATGATCATTTTTTCCGATTAAGAACCAAATCAACAACATCACGCAATTTGTGGCCTTTTAAACCGAAATGGGAAATTGCCAGGCGAGCCTCATCGGCGCAGGCAGAAGCCAATCGGCGTGTCTCCTCTATACCCAAAACACCAATAAAGGTTGATTTACCGGCTTGTTTATCTTTACCAATGGATTTACCCAATAAGGCGGCATCGGCCTCTACATCCAATAGGTCATCGGTCAATTGAAACAAACGCCCCAAAGCATCGGCATAAGTGGTCAGGGCATCAATATCTTCCTGGGGTGCATCGGCTGCAATAGCCGGTGCCGTGCACGCAAAGCGAATTAGGGCACCGGTTTTCAACCGTTGCATTGTTTGAATTTGATCCAATGTTAAGGGAATTTTTTCGCCCAGCATATCCATAACCTGACCGCCGATCATGCCGTCGGCACCGGCCGCTTGGGCTAACAGGTGAATTAATTTGACCTGCATCGCGGCGGAAAAGCCGGTTTCATGCGTGCTAAGCAGTAAAAAGGCTTGTGTCAACAAAGCGTCTCCCGTTAAAACGGCGGTTGCCTCACCGAATTGAATGTGTGTGGCGGCTTTACCGCGGCGCATGATATCGTTATCCATACAGGGCAAATCGTCGTGTATCAGTGAATAAGAGTGCACCATTTCCAGGGCTGTTCCGATTTTGGCGACAATTGTGCGTTTTAACGGGAACATTTCAGCGACAAGTGTCACCAAAAACGGCCGAAACGCTTTGCCCCCGCCGATAGTTGCATATCGCATGGCATCAATAATGCGGTCGTAATCCGTGTTTTTGAATACAAGCGTTTTTTCAAGAGTTCGGTCCGTTTCAAAACGTACCTTGTCCATGTCATCTTTGAGGGCGTTCATCAAAAGACTCCTTTCCCGTAATCGTGCCGTTTTTATCAATCATCAGTTTATCCACTTTCAATTTGGCGTCATTTAACTTTTGACTGCAATGATTTTTAAGGGCAACACCGCGTTCGTATGTCGCAACGGCCTCTTCCAATTTAATGCGACCTGTTTCAAGACGCCGCACAACGTCCTCCAACTCTTTTAAAGCCTCTTCAAACCCAAGTGTGTCAACGGGAACTTGTTCGGTGCTCATCAGGCGTCCTCCTTATGCGTGTGGCAACAGCAGCCGTGCTTATGGCAGCAGGGGGCTGTAGATTCTTTTGCCTTATCATGTGTATGGCAACAACACGCGTGTGCGTTATGTCCGCTTTGATGGGGATGATCGGTTTTTGCGGGAGCATTTTTACGGGGGTGCAAGGTTTTTTCTTTAATTTCCAATTCGCGTTGTGCCAGTTTGTCGGCCAAATCCCAAATTTCTTCACGCAGGTCAAACAATACACTTAAACGGGCGATGTCTTGTTCGGCGGCTTCTAAACGAGCTAATTGTTCGGTTGCCTCGGCCTGAAGTTGAAAGGCGTTTTTGGCCACAAGAGCCATTTCCTCCCACAAAATTTTGGGGTTTTCGGCTGTTTCAAGCAGTTCTTTCAGATGTGTTTTAAGGTGTTGAATAGTTTCAAGTGACATATGTTTGTTTCTCCTTATTTCTTTGACAGTCTACAAAATCAAAGGGCTGATGACAAGTTTTTTTTCAAAAAAAGATGACTTCTTTTAAAACTTTTTATTCTGTTGTTCGTTTAAAGAAAAGCACACAGAAAGAACCAAAGGGAAAAAATGTCTTTTTTTTTCTTGCCAAACGCGCCGGTGGTGGTTAAAATAAATCAACCTGAAAAAAACAGGGAAAGGGGTTTTAAATAAAAAATGAAACAGGTGTTTTTTATTTTTCTTTGTCTTTTTGGGAGCGTATCAGTATCCGCAGCCCCGTTGGATCCGTTTTCGGTTTATGCGGACGGTGCTCCGAAAAATTGTGTGACGCCACCGGACAGTGTCAGCGGTGCATTGACACTGTCTGATTTAATTGAAATCGGGTTGTGCCACAATCCGGCACTCAATCGGGATTATATGGCGGTAAAAGCGGCGCAGGCGTCTTTGGGCGCGGCCAAGGCCGAATATTTACCGGCCGTGACGGCAACCGGATCGTTGACGCAAAGTTATGCCAAACAACAACATGCCGATTCCGAACGGGATAACCCCTATGCGGGGGATGTATCGTTATCCTGGCTGATTTACGATTTTGGCGGTCGGTCGGCGCGCACGGCTCAGATCGGTGCTTATTTGGACAGTGCCGAGCAAGCCTATAATGCCGCTTTGCATGATACGGTTTTGGCCGTCACGAATGCGTATTTTGATACGTTAAGTGCTCAGGAAGTTTTAAAAAGTGCTGAAACAAGCCTTGAATCATACCGTAAATCGTATCAGGAATCCGCACGCCGGTTTGAATTGGGACTTTCGGCACTCAGTGATAAATTATTGGCGCAAACCAGTTACGAACAATCTAAATTAGCGGTGGAACAGGCAAAAAATACCCTGACACGTGCGATGGGTGATTTAGCGATTTTATTGAATGTATCGCCCGATACAACGTTTGATTTAAAGCGCCCTCCGCGTGATCGTGATATTTCAAAACTGGAAACGAATATGTCCGTGCGCGAGATGATGGAAACGGCTCTGACCTTACGCCCCGAAATTAAAAGCCGTTTAAGTGATTTAGAGGCTGCCCGGCGCGAGGTGGATATCACCCGTTCGGCGGCGTTACCCAGTTTAAGTGCCAAAGCATCAGCCGGTTGGGATGATAATTGGAAATATCATGCCCCGTATGCTTACGGCGGGTCCATCGGGGTATCATTATCCGTTCCCTTGTTCACGGGGTTTAAAGATACGTATAATATTGCCAAAGCAAAATTTAATGTGCGTGATGCTGAATGGGCCGTGACTCAAGTGCGGGACAGTATTCAAAATGAGGTGTGGGCCGCTTATCAAAACTATGTGACGGCAGCGGCCTCTTATCAAATAGCCGGCACGGTTTTAACCAGTGCCGAGGAAAACGAACGGGTGGCCTTTGCCTCCTATCAGGTTGGGCAGGGCAGTATTTTAAATCTGTTGACGGCAACATCCCAACTGGCCGATGCGCGGCGGGAAAAAATCGTTGCTTTTTACAAAGTTTTAACCTCAAAATCAACTTTATATCGTGCGATAGGAAAGATCAAATGAACAAAAAAAAATGGATGGCCGGCGGATTGATTGTTATGGCGTTGGCGGGGGGAATTTATTATTTTAAAAGTGGGCCAAAAACGTTGACACCGTCGGATTTTGAAATGACGGCGGTGGATGTGGGGCGTATTTCCAAAGAAGTGACCGCGTCAGGTAAGATTCAACCGATTAATACGGTCGCCGTCGGGACACAGGTATCCGGCATTGTTGAAAAAGTGTTGGCCGATTATAACGATGAGGTGGAAAAAGGGCAGCTGCTTGCCATGTTGGATACGTCGGTGTTGGTGCAAAATACCAAAGATACCAAGGCGCGTTTGGATTTGGCCAATGCTAAAATGAAAGTGGCCGAATTGAATCATCAACGGTATCAAAAGCTGTTTAAAGATAAGTTGATTGCCAAAGCCACATTGGAAGAGGCAGAAGTGGAGCTTGCCTCGGCCGAAGCGGAAGTGTTAAGTGCCGAAGCCTCCTATGCCAAGGCACAGCGTGAATTTAATTATGCATCAATCGTGTCGCCGGTATCGGGAACTGTTATTTCCAAAGAAATTGAACAAGGCCAAACCGTTGCTTCCAGTTTTCAGACACCGACTTTGTTTCAAATTGCCGAGGATTTATCAAAAATGCAAATTGAAGCCAGCATTGCCGAGGCAGATATTGGTATGATTGTTCCCAAAATGCCGGTGACGTTCACGGTTGATGCCTACCCCAATGATGTGTTTAATGGGATGATTAAACAAATTCGTCTGTCTCCGACGGAAGAACAAAATGTTGTCATGTATACGGTGGTGATAGAGGTAGATAACTCGTCACGTAAACTGTTACCCGGTATGACGGCCTTTGTGAATGTTCAAATTCAAGAGTTAAAAGATGCGCTGCGCCTGCCCACAACGGCATTACAGTTTAAACCGAATGCCGAAGTGCGACAGTTTATGGATAAACAAATGTTTCAGTTAGATTCGGATCAATCTATTGTTTATCGGCTTGAAAACGGCCGAGTGGTGCCGGTTGTGATTCGCCGCGGGCTAAGTGATACGTCATATGTACAGGTGTTAGAGGGGTTAAAAGCCGGTGATCGTGTGATTGGCGAGTTTATTCAAAAAAGCGGGAAACGCCGATGAGCCCTAAAGAAAATAAAATAGCCCGGGATACCCCCGTGATTGAAGTCAAAGACCTGTGCAAGACCTATTTTATGCCGGGGGGGATGAGTCAAAATGTGCTTAAGAATGTGTCATTTGTCATTCATCGGGGAGAGTTTGTTGCGATTATGGGGCATTCGGGGTCGGGTAAATCAACCTTAATGAACATTTTGGGGTGTTTGGATCGGCCGACCAGTGGTCTTTACATGATTTCCGGTAAGCGGGTGTCGGATAAGTC
Source organism: uncultured Alphaproteobacteria bacterium (assembly GCA_944392145.1). Taxonomy (GTDB): domain Bacteria; phylum Pseudomonadota; class Alphaproteobacteria; order CAAHEQ01; family UBA3637; genus CALXVS01. Next base: position 14,537 of record CALXVS010000023.1, read on the forward strand.
AGATGAAGAATTGGCCCACATTCGCGGTCGTGAAATTGGATTTGTGTTTCAAAATTTTAATTTATTAATGAAGCGTTCCATTGCCGACAATGTGTCGTTACCCCTGATTTATCAAAACGTATCGGAAAAAGAGCGGTATCGCCGCGCGGTAGATATGTTGGAAAAGGTAGGATTAAAAGGATATGCCGACCGGTTGCCGACCCAAATTTCGGGCGGGATGCAGCAGCGTGTGGCTATTGCCCGAGCTTTGATTAATCATCCGGCATTGATTTTTGCAGATGAACCGACCGGCAATTTGGATACAAAAACATCAGATGAAATTATGACCTTATTCACCGATTTGAACAAGCAAGGGATTACGATTGTTCTTGTCACACATGAAGATGATGTCGCCGATTATGCACACCGGATGATTAAAATTATGGACGGGCGTGTTGAATTTGACGGATTACGCTGCCGATACGGAAAGGAAGCTTGATGTTTTTTCAAATTTTGCGGGAAGCATGGATTTCAATCACGGCCTATAAATTACGGACGTTTTTAACCACATTGGGTATTATGATTGGTGTTTGTGCCGTTGTGATGATGGTGGCGGCCGGTCAAACCGTGCAAAACACCATTTCCGAATCGTTTGAATCTATGGGGGGTAATTTAATTATCATTGTGCCCGGGCAATCCGTCAGCGGCGGGGTGCGCACGGCACGCGGTCGGCCGACCGTGACATTTGATGATGTTGAATCACTTAAAAGTTTAAAAGACGTTGTAACGGCATCGTATATTGTGAATACAACGGCGCAGGCCGTGTTTGGGCCCAATAATTGGAATGTAAATGTCATGGGAACGACACCGGATTATTTAACGGTTGCGAATTGGGAAATTGATAAAGGGGTGGCTTTCAACGAACGGGATATTAAAAGCGGCAGTCCATATGTATTGTTGGGTGAAACGGTGGTTGAGGAATTGTTCGGTATGCAAAATCCGGTTGGCAAAACGATTCGGTTAAAAAATCGTCCTTTTACGGTTATCGGCACCTTAAAAGCCAAAGGCGAGGGGCTTATGGGGAATGATCAGGATAATTTAATCATGATGCCGGCAACAACGCTGCGGCAACGGTTGCGCGGGTCACCGCGGCCGAATTACGCCGATGTTGTTTTTGTCAAAGTAACTGAAGAAGATAAAATGGAACAGGTTGCCAATCGGATTGAATATCAGTTGCGGGCGCGGCATCGGATTAAAGACGGGACGGACAGTGATTTTACAATTCGGTTGATGACCGAAATGGTAGATCAAGCCCGTAATGTTGGTATGATTTTATCTATTTTACTGGCGGCTATTGCCTCTATTTCTTTGGTGGTGGGCAGTATCGGCATTATGAATATGATGCTTGTTTCGGTGACCGAGCGCACGCGGGAAATCGGCACACGTAAGGCATTGGGAGCGCCCAACAAATGGATTATGTTTCAGTTTTTGGCCGAATCGGTATTGATTTCGTTTATGGGCAGCTTTGTCGGTATGGTGTTGGGCGTGGTGTTTTCGCAAATTGCCGGAACGTTTTTTGATAAAGATGTGCCGATTTCAATTTATTCGGTGATTATTTCCGTATCCGTGGCGGTTGTCGTAGGGGTGGCATCGGGCTTGATGCCGGCGATTAAAGCCATGAAATTGGATCCGATAGAAGCTCTTCGGTTTCAATAACCCGGTTTTATCCCACAAAGCCCATCAGGCCGCCTGCCGCGGCGGACAGTAATAAAACGGGTGTCAAGGGCCATTTGAATCTTAAAATAAGGAAAAGCGCCCCTATAAAACAAATCCCGCCGATCAGGTTGACGTGCACCGCATCGGATAAGGAAACGGTGCCGTGATACAAGGCGGTCCCCAATTCTTTAAATGAAATCGGTCCTTCAAAAACCGACATGCCCAAGAATAAAAAGACCGTATAGCCCACCATGGCCAATGCCGCCAGACGAGCGCCTTTTAAGGCTCCTTGCACCCAAATGGCATGCTGGGCCTTTTTTAAAAATAACAAGGCCAATGAGGCCAAAAATAATGTTGGTAAAACCAATCCCAGACTGGCCGCCAGAGCACCGGTCATACCGCCCTTTAAATATCCGATAAAGGTTGCGGCATTTAAACTGATAGGGCCGGGGGTAATTTGGGCAATGGAAAGCAGGTTGCCGAATTGATCCATTGTCCAAAATCGTTCATTTGTGACAAACGTGTCAATCAAAACGGGCAAAACCGTGTATCCGCCACCGAATGAAATCAGCGAAAATCCCACAAATTGCAAAAAAAGCGTTGTTAAAATCATGCGGCGTCCTTTCGTAGTCCTTTTTTAAGACGGCGGCGGGTTTGCCACAGCAAGTATCCATACCCCACCGGCATGGCACCGACAATCACAAAAACGGGGTTGACACCGCCCAATAACAAGATAAATGCCGTCATGGCCAATAAGGCATCGGGCACTTGTTTAACGATTTTACCGGTTAATCGGCACAAGGTGACGGCCAACACGGCGGTAATACCGGCCCGAATCCCGGTAAACGCGCCCAAGACGGCGGGATTATCCGCCGTTAAGTTGGGAAACAGGGCGGCAATTAAGATGATAATTAAAACGGAAGGGAGAACCGCCCCGGCCAAAGCCGCTGCTGCGCCCCAAAATCCGGCAATTTTTGTGCCGACAAACACCGCCGAATTTGCAGCCACCAACCCGGGAACCGTTTGGGTTAAAACAACCATGTCCAGGGTTTCTTCGTTTTTTAAAAGGCCGCGGCGGACAAAGGTTGCCTCAATAACCGGCAGCATAGCCAAACCGCCGCCCACCACAAACAAAGCAATTTTAAAAAAGGTGGTGAACAACAGCCATAACCGGGCGGTCAAAGAAAGCGCCGGCGCTTTGACGGGTGCTTGAATGGTATCAGATGTGTGTTTCATGTGATTTTTTTTCATCCAAAATATCGGTTAACTGACGCGCAAGAACCGGATAACGGGTTTCAAAATCGCCTTGCAACGCTTTTCGGGCCCAGTGCCGGGCAGCATCCGGTTGGCCCCGGGCTGTTTGAAATCGTGCCATGGCATACGCCTTTAAATCCGGTTGTTTTAATCGGTCATAAACCGTTGCCGTCATCAACCAGGCCGTCCCGTTATCGGGTTCGGCGCGTGTAACGGCGGTCAACAGGTCACGGGCGGTTTTTAAATCGGCTTTGTGACCCGTTTCAAGACGGGCAGCGGCCGCGGCCAATTGAATCAGCGGTTCGTTTTGCGCGTATTGCAAGGCTTTATCATAAGCACTGATTGCCGCAATAATGTGGCCGGATTCAAATAAAAATTGACCTTTTAATTCATAAAACCAAGGGTTATCGGGTTCCCGCGCGATCAGTTGATCAACACTTTTCAAGGCACCGTCAATATCGTGTGCGCGAAACAGGCCGATGCTGCGCGCATAAAGGGCGGGTGTGTCGCCACCGGCATATAAAGACTTGATTTGAGCCGGTGGGGCCAGAAATCCGATTAGCTTGGCCTTTATTTTATCAAAGGCCGGATTCCTTTGCGGATTGGGGGCTTGTTCCCAAAAACGCGCTAAATCATTCAAGCGGGTTTGTGTCAGCGGATGTGTTTGAAAATAGGCGGGTATTTCCACCCCGTTTAAGCGTTCGTCGGCTTGAATCGCGCTCATGATATTTTTAAAGCCGGCGGTGGAATGCCCTGTTTTTTTTAAGATATCAACGGCGATTCGGTCGGCGGTGCTTTCCTGTGTTTGGCGATAGGCGGCAAATGCACCGGCACCTGATCCGCCGGCCCCCATTAAAACGGCAATACCCGCATCCGGTCGGCCGGCGACAATACCGGCAGCCGTGCCGATCAGGCCGGAAATTAACGAGGCGGTTTGCAGCTTTTTTTGTTCCAAAATCCCTTGAACCACGTGACCGGCAACAATGTGTCCCGTTTCATGTGCCAATACAAAGGCGATATCAGCCGGTGTTTTGGCACGGGTGATAAGCCCTGTGTGAACAAAAACCGTTTGACCGCCCGCCACGAAGGCGTTGATGGAATCATCAGCAATCAAAACAAGACGGGCATTTTCAGGGCTTAATCCGGCCGCACGAAAGATAGAGCGCAGTTCGGATAAAAGGAATTTTTCGGTTTCGGCATCGCGCACCACCGTTTGTGCCATGGCCCCGAACGAGATGAGAAAAAACAGGACTGCAAACAGGTATTTCAAACAGCGTAAGAAAACAAGGCGGTGAGCAGGCAATAAAAACAAGGGCACGGAGGCTATCCTTTTTTATGTGTTAAACGGCGGTTTTCAGATAATTTTTCCCATTTTAGCAGGAAAAAATAAGCCCGTCAACCGTTTAAAAAACTCTTCTGTCAATATTTTTAATTGACAAATTGAGCGGAATGGGTATAATTTAAATAGAAAGGCACTATTTTTAGGGCGCATTTTTGCGCGGGAAAAGGAGTTGAAAGATGATATCAATGCGCAGATTGCTTTTATTGTCGGTCAGTTTCGGTATCATTTCTGCCGTCTGCCCGGTTCAGGCACAGACAGGACGTATCATCACAACGCCCGTCGGACAAATCACGCGCACGTCGGCGGGGCAAATTACGCGTACCGCACCGGGGCAGGCAACCCTTTCGTCACCGGGGCAGGTGACGACCAGTGCACCGGGTCAGGCGACCCTTTCCTCACCGGGGCAAGCGACGACCAGTGCACCGGGGCAGGCTACAACGACTTCTCCCGGTCAAGCAACTACATCATCGGCGGGTCAGGCGACCTTAACATCTCCCGGTCAAGCAACAACCACCGCACCGGGGCAAGCTACTTTAACATCTCCCGGTCAAGCAACAACCACCGCACCGGGGCAAGCTACTTTAACATCCCCCGGTCAAGCAACAACCACCGCACCGGGTCAGGTAACTCTTTCGTCACCGGGGCAGGTAACAACCAGTGCCCCGGGTCAGGCTACAACGACTTCTCCCGGCCAAGCAACTACATCATCGGCGGGTCAGGCGACCTTAACATCACCGGGGCAAGCGACGACCAGTGCACCGGGGCAAGCTACTTTAACATCCCCCGGTCAAGCAACAACCACCGCACCGGGGCAAGCGACCCTTTCATCTCCTGGAATGGGAACATTATCTGCACCGGGCCAAGCTACTTTAACATCTCCCGGTCAAGCAACATTAACCTCTCCAGGGCAAGCGACCCTTTCATCTCCTGGAATGGGAACATTATCTGCACCGGGTCAAGCCACTTTAACATCTCCCGGTCAAGCAACATTAACCTCTCCAGGGCAAGCCACAACCACATCCCCCGGTCAGGCGACGTTGACTTCTCCCGGTCAAGCAACATTAACCTCTCCAGGGCAAGCCACAACCACATCCCCCGGTCAAGCGACGTTGACCACACCCGGTCAGGCAACGACCAGTTCTGTCGGCCCGGCTGCCACTTCTTCACAAGTCGTGTCAAGTCCGATTACGTCTTCGCAAGTTGTGAGCTCTCCGATTACATCATCCCAAGTTGTGAGTTCTCCGATTACGTCTTCGCAAGTTGTGACATCGCCCGTGACATCAACTGTGAAAACAACACCGATAAAGTCAAGTGTTAAAACAACACCGACAACCAGCACGGTAAGCACTAACGTTAAAACAACACAAGTTACACGAAACATCCGAACAACAAAGGTGTCGGAAATCATTATTACTCCCTATCCTCATGGTCCCGGGTTCGGCATTGAAGTCGGCGGCATTGATTTGGGGTCATTATATACCAAACTTGATTCCGAAATTCGTCTGTCCGAGGTAACGGCAAATGCTTTAAACGGTGATTTATCTACACCCAATACATCCGGTGCGGGCGATGGAACGCAGGGGGACAATGCCGGTGGTCAAATCGGGGGCAGTGGTGGTTCTTCTGGCCCGGGCTCAAACGGTTCCGGCGGTGGTGCCTCCTCGGGTGTGGGCGGGGGAACATCTTCCGGTTCAGGCAGCTTTTCAATGGGGTCTAACTCGTCTGTCGGTCGTATCGGTATCGGCAGTGATAGTGGTGGTGGATCACAGGGTGATTTTTTGAATTTTTCAAGTGATACAAAAAGTATCCATGGTTCATCGGGAAGCGGATCGTCGCATTTAGGGGGTATCAACGGTCGTTTTTCATTTGATGGCGGATCATTGTCGGCAACCGTTGGAAATATGACGGGCGTGGATGTTAATGGCTTTTTAAAACTTGGTGGTATCAATGCGGGGGCTAAAGTTGGTTCAATTAAAGGCGTTGAAGGTAATATTGGCGTTAATAATGATTCTTTAGTGGATTTCGGGGTTAATATTGGGGGAATTGCCGGCGGTCGATTAGAGGCCGGGGCAGATATTAACGGCCTTTCCGGTGGTATTTCAACAGGTAAGATTTCTCTTGCTGATTTACGGAGTAAATTAAAATTCGGGGGGGCAAATTTTGGATTATCTGTTGGGGATATTTCCGGTTTAGACTTGGATGCTTCCATGAACATCGGCGGATTTAACATGACGGCCAATACAGGGGATATTTCTCTTGGCAAACTTGATTTGGGTAAAGGTATTGAATTGCCCAGTTTCGGGTTTAACCTTGGAGGATTGTTTGAAGGCCTGTTCGGCGGATTAACCGCAAAAGACGGTAAGTCCGTTTCCGGTATTACATCCAAAAATACTTCTTCAGAAGCCATCTTTAAAGAATCAATCGGCGAAAAAAATAAGGCCGCTTATGCTTTCAGTAAAAAGTCTTCAAGCTCCGTCTGGAACTCTGGCGCAGGATCCGCCAGCGGAACTGGCGTCCCTATCGCTAAAGGTTCAGGCGATGAGATGACTGTAAATGTTGAAAAAGATTCAGGGCAGGATATGGCTACCAATGCTCAATATGAGATAAATGAATACGATATGCCGGGGACGAATTTTTCCTATAATAAATGGTCGGAAAAAGATTATTGGAGCTCTTATAAAAATACCCGGGTTGATGGGCAAAATACAGATACTGGTTCTGCCAGTGGTGCGCGTGAGAAAGAGTCAGGCACAAGGGTAGGCCTTAATGCGATTGAATTGATTAACACGGGCAGTATGAAAACGTCATATTCAAAATTAAAGATGCCCACTGGTTCTGGCGGTTTTCCGAAAAAGACCATAGAGGGCAACAAAGCGGATAATCTGATGGCTGAATCCGGAACGGGTAAGAAAATGGCCTCCAATGTTAAAACGTCAAGCAATAAGGCGGTGAAAGAGATTGCCGGGAACAAGAGTATAAAAACCAAGTCATCCGGTCAATGGGCGGCGTTGGTTGATTCAACCCGGTCCGTCAGTCGGATGCATGCGCTTCGCATGGATGGGATAAATAATCAACAAAGCTATGCCAAAGACAGCACGGCGGTTAAGTCCATGAACGAAACGTTGGAACGCGTGGCGAAAAGTGTTGATACATCGGCGGCAAAAAATGCCGATGAAAAATTAAAACAATGTAACGAAGCACGTAAGGCTTATAACAAAAACCCGACACCCGAAACAAAAGCGACCATGACCAGTGCGTGTTCCGGAAGTTAATGTTAAACGCCGCTTTTAACACATGTTAAAAGCGGCGTTTTCGTTGTCTTTATCGTTTAAAAAAAGTTTATTTTGCTTGACAAACGGCGAAAAAATCGCTCATAATGCCTTTATGAAACAAAAAATACCGATGACTTTGGCACAGCAGGAAACCCTTGTCGGGGCGGTCATGTTTGTGTTGTTTCTTGTTTTTTTGGGCTTTATTCATACGCAAGCTTCTTTGGATAAAGGGAAAACCGATTTCACGCTGTATGCTTCGTTTGCCGGATCAGACGGTTTGATGAAAGGGTCGGCCGTGCGTTTGGGGGGCGTGCGTGTCGGGGAAGTAACGGGAATGACACTGACCAACGGGTTTCGGGTGCGGGCACGATTATCGTTTGATATGCCGGTTGAATTGTCGGCCGATACATCCGCCGTTATTGAAACAGACGGGTTAATGGGACCGAAGCATATTGAATTGATCCCGGGGGGAGAGGATGAGTTGCTTGAAAACGACGGAGAAATTGCCTATACGCAAGATGCCGTTGTGTTAAACGATTTATTGGCTAAAGTCAACGGATTGGTGCGCGCCAAAAAAGATAAAGCAGCGCCGGTGCCTGCCACGGAAGAAGCAAAAGGAATAAGTGATGAAAAAGAATCCGATTGAAACGATTTTGGGCTTGGTAGTCCTGATTTTTACCGTTGTGTTTTTGTTTTTTGCTGCCTCACGGATTGATTCAAAAAAAATCAACGGCTATCATGTTGTCGCAGGGTTTTCAAAAATCGGTGGATTGACCGTTGGGTCAGATGTGCGTATCGCGGGGATTAAAGTGGGGGCTGTTATGGCGACAAAATTGGACCCGGTTACATATACGGCTGATGTGTATTTGAATATTGATTCATCTGTGCATTTACCCATTGATACAAAGGTTTCCATTGCCGATGTCGGATTGATGGGGGATAAATATGTGCGTTTGGAACCCGGTAAAAGCACGACCTTTGTGGCGCCTGATGGGCGGTTAAGTGAAACGCAAAATTACAAGTCATTAGAAGATAATATTTCCGAATTTATCTTTTTGGCGACAAAATAGCGGGGTTCCATGCGGGTGGCGGTAAAGGGATGTTTCCTGATTGCGACAGTGGCCTTGTTTGCCGCACGGGGAAGCTATGCCGCTTTTTTAGAAGCGAACAAAGCCGTTTTGCGCGGCGTGGATAAAATCACGGGGCGTGTGCGGACCATAGAATTGCCTGTCGGTGCGTTAGGGCAATTTGGAAATTTGACCATTTACGTGGAAAAATGCTTAACCCGTCCACCGGAGGAAACGCCCGAAAATACAGCCTTTTTAATGATCACACAGCCGCAGGGCGGACATGAGCATCAAGTCGTTTTTAACGGCTGGATGTTTTCGTCCAATCCGGCGATTTCTGCGATGGAACACCCAATTTATGATATTTGGGTTATATCCTGTCCCGTGGATGAAACGGCACGTTTGACAGAGTTGAAAGAAAAGGATGCCGAGCACCGATTGGCTGAAGAGAAAACGAAACAGGCAGCATCTATGTCCCATGTGCCTCAAGAATTGTCTGATATAGAAAAAGAAATGCTTGCTCGGGCGCAAAACAGGTTGTTTTTAATGCGTCAATTAAGTGAAAAAAAGGATACCCCACCCATGCAAGAGAGGGGGCAGATGCCTTTACTCCCTGTATCAGATAAAGAAACAAATACAGATGTTACAACGAGTGAACCACACGCAGATAAGCAGTTTATGCCGGCTCTTGAGGAAGCAATTACTCCCCCAAAAACGTTGATGCAACAAAATGTTCCTTTACCCCATGCACAAAAATTTCAAGGGGTTCATGTTCCGAATGTCACCATTGAAAGCTTGGAAGATGACATATCTGCTGCCGATTCGGCGGATGCCGGCTCAGAAGAATTTTAAAAATTTTTGAAAAGAATTTATGTTTTTTTACATTCAAAAGATTTTTTTTATTGTCAAATTTTCCCATTCGTGATATAATAAAACATACTCTATAATAAGGTTATAGGAGATTTTTTATGAAAAAAACACTGTGGGAATATGTTTGGAATGCCGGTTGGAAAGCTAAAACCGGGCTGAATCGGTTGTTTGGGAAAAAAACAACATCGGTCATGCCGGTTGATGATATGGCCATTTCCTTTGACCAGAGTGATGCTGGCAATGAACCGTCATCCTCATCGCATCAGGAAATGAACGAAAAGCAAGCCTATCATAAAGAACGTGATGGGCTCGATACAAACGGGGAAAGGCAGTATCAAGACGACCTTGAAGAGCAAGCCTATCATGAAAAATGTGCGCGGGAAGTACTAGATAAATTATTGAATGGATTATCCCCTGAAAAGCAACGCATTGTGTTAAATAAAGAAAGAGATTATCAAGATGAGTGTATCAGAAAATACCCTGATAATGAATGGTTCCGATTACAGCGTTTGGCCATGCTTCAAGAAGTTGACAAGCGAGAAAAGGCCTTGTTAAATGAAAGGAGCGATTCGCCTGTGATGGAAAATGAATCGTTGAAGTCGTCCGTTGATGGGAGGGATGAATCGGCGGTTGTACATGACTCTTTAAAACCTGTATCGGAACCGCAACAATCAAATAATATGGATCGTTGGGTGCGGTCAGAGGCAAATTTTCAAGCTTATATGGCCAAAAAACGGGCCGAGCAGACAGCGGGTATTTTAAATCAAACTGTGTCGGTCGCAAGTGATGGTGTGGCTTTGTCGCCGTTTGGGCAGATGCTGTTTGGTGACAAAAAGCCGGATGATAAGCCCAATACAAATGAAGAACAGTCCAATGTTGTCGGGCAAAGTGATACGGGCGTTGTTGCACCGTTGGTGGACGATATGGCCGAAGATGCGATTGTATCGGCGGGTGAACCTGAATTAGAGGTGATGCCGAAAGATAAGCCTGAACCAAAAGACGTTTCGGAAAATATCGGTATGGAAGATGAGAGGGCGTCCAAGGATTTGTCCGATGATAATGACTCTCGTATTGAAGATAATTTCAGTGAAAGTGATTTTTCAGTAAAGGATTCTGCCGCTAAAACGAATAAATACCAACCTGATGGTCTCCTTACAGATGTTCCGTTTGATGTGATTCAAACGGGGTTGACGCCAACGCAGCAAACGGTTGTTAAGGCGGGTGTTGCAGAACTTACGGCACGGGCAGCGCAAAACGAACAAATGCCGGTGGTTTTAAAGTTGGCGCCGAAAGCCGGTTTAAAAGAACTGATTCATCAGGTTGGTATTCGGCAAAGCCAATTGGTGGAAAAGGCCAAAAAACGTTTGGAAAATGAGCCGGCCGGTCTTTTCATTTTACCCAAACGTCGGCGAAAGAAGCCGATGAAGAATATGTTGCGACAAGTTGTTTCCACAGATAACGGTGTTCAGGTTGTTGAAACCAAAAGCGAAAAGGGACAGGTTATTCAGGATGGCAAAATTACCCGTACCATTCACATTCAACAGCTTAAAACCGATATTTTAATGACTGAAACCAGTCCGGCACCTAAACAGGTAAGACAGTTGCAAAGTGCGTCGGTGCCTGTTTCTCAAAAGGGAAAAACAGTGAAAAAAACTGTAAAACCCGTGCGTAAAAAAAGAGCCGGAATAAAACGTGGTGTGAACATGGAACGCATGAGTATGGTGTTGCGCCAGTTTAAAAATATTCAAAAATAACGGTTCCCTGCTTTTTTGAAACAAACGGTCGCCTTTTTTTAAAGACGGCCTTTGTTTTTTGCGGATTAAGAGGGGGGCAAACGGGTATAAAATACCATAATCGCATAGTCGGGCCATAGAAAACGCGGAATAAGTTGACCAACTATTGGAAAGACTATGAAATCAAAAAAGAGGAAGAATACGCTATTTTAACCCATATGATTCATTAAGAGGGATCGGGGTTAACCGTTAAGGCACATAAAAATCTAAAGGGATTAAAATCACAAAACTTGCGCAATCATATAAGTGAGACCGAACTTATTTACGGTTTTGGTAAAACTTTCCACGTGTCAGGTGGTAAATAACAAGAATGCCACGGGTATGGTTGAAAATAAAAAACCGCAAAAATCTTTCAAATCTGATGGGTTTAAGGGGGGGGGCTGGGGACTGCGATTGAAAAAGCCGAAAGGGTTTTTCAATTGATAAGCGGAGAGGCTCCGCAAAGAGACGACCGCTGACAGCGGGCGGCTGTGAGCGGGAAAGCCGAACTGTCGAACCGTTCGGTTCGATCCCGTCAACAGGTATTTTAAAAAACAAAAAAACACCCACGAAAAAAACGGGGTGTTTTAAATGGTGCCTGGGGACTGCGATTGAAAAAGCCGAAAGGGTTTTTCAATTGATAAGCAGAGAGGCTCCGCAAAGAGACGACCGCTGACAGCGGGCGGCTGTGAGCGGGAAAGCCGAACTGTCGAACCGTTCGGTT
>CALXVS010000024.1 GCA_944392145.1 uncultured Alphaproteobacteria bacterium
GATTCCTTATTTTGGCGGGGCATCAAGGGGAGGAAAAGCGGTATTCATTTCCCTGGATGCAAAGCATACGCCAAGGATGACCACCGGAGGTGCGTTGCAGGTGGTGGGTTCTTTCACAGGCGGTGACGTTCCCCCCATGTCATGCCCGACCCCGATCGGGCATCCAGGGTAAAGATTCCTTATTTTGGCGGGGCATCAAGGGGAGGAAAAGCGGTATTCATTTCCCTGGATGCAAAGCATACGCCAAGGATGACGAAAAGGGAGGGGGCAAGGATGACCATCGGGGAGGCGTCACGGACGGTGGACTTTTTCACCGCCATACATAAAAAAGGAGAAAGCATAAAAAAAACGGCCTTTATTTAAGGCCGCTTTTGAATTGGTGGACGTGACAAGACTTGAACTTGTGACCCCTACGATGTCAACGTAGTACTCTAACCAACTGAGCTACACGTCCGTTTGGTAGCGGAAGAGGGATTCGAACCCCCGACACATGGATTATGATTCCACCGCTCTACCACCTGAGCTATTCCGCCATGGGATGAATGGTGTTATACAAGACTTTCAAACGAATGTCAATAAAAAAATATTGTTTTTTTCAAAAAAATAAGATAAACTGAAAAAAGCGTTTGAAATGCCCCTATTTTAAATCTATTTTATTTTGAAATAACAGGAGTTTGCCATGGCTGAAGTTTTTTTTAACGGCGTATCGGGACGGTTGGAAGGGCGGTTTCATCGTTCCGAAAACCCGCGGGCACCGATGATATTGGTGCTGCACCCGCACCCGTCCTATGGCGGGTCAATGAATGATCGGGTTACGTATGCGTTGTTTCAGGCCTTTGTCAACATGGGTTTTTCGGTTTTACGGTTCAATTACCGTGGGGTCGGCCATTCCAAGGGGGAAATTGACGGATCAGGTGCCGGTGAATTGGCCGATGCGATTGTGGCCTTGGATTGGTTGCAAAACATGGATACGGAATCAAACACTTGTTGGATTGCCGGGTATTCATTCGGGGCCTATATCGCGGCCCAAGTGTTGATGCGTCGTCCGGAAATCAAGGGTTTTGTTTTCGTCAATCCGCCGGTAAATTCATATCATTTTGACTTTTTATCGCCGTGCCCGTCATCGGGATTAGTGGTTCAGGCGAACAAAGACGAATTTATCCCCGAACCGTTGGTGCGGGCATTGGTTGAACAATTAAACGGTCATGAATTGATTGAAGTAGAATATAAAACAATCGCCGGTGCCGACCATACATATTCCCGCACGTTAAAAGCGTTGTATGATTGTGTGATGAAGGCCGTGCCGGCCCTTCAATCAAAGCGCGGGCGCAAAAACAAACGCGCCAAAAAGGTTGAAATTCCCAATGACGATTATTGGCCCGAAAGCTAGGGCATTGGTCTTTAACTTTTTAAAAAGAAGGGGGAAGTGTCATGCCTTTGTTTCAATGGAATAAAAAACAAAAACCGCAATCGCCGGATGTGTTGGAAGTGTATCCTGAAAAAATGCAGGTGCGCGCCATCCCCGAACGCCGGTATTTGCGCACATCCCGGTTGCTGGCGGTCATGATTATATTAAATTTGGCCATGTTGATTGCCGTTGGGGGCATGTATGTGTATGTCGCCCGACGTGTGGATGTTTCCATTGCCACATCGCGCTTGGTCAATTTGTTGGCCATGGATGTGGAACAAAAAGTAATTAAACCCGCCGAACACGGTCAAGGGCGCGCCAATGCATTGCAGTTGTTGATAGAAGACATCGTCAAAACCTATATCATGCAACGTCATTCCATTGTATGGGATAATGATACGATGGCCAATCGTGTGGGATTAACGGGTTATGTAGCGGCCTATTCATCGCAACGTGTGTTTGAAGGGTTTCAACAAGAAATTACCCCCCAATTACAAGCCTCGCGCACCAACGGCTTTGTGCGGGATGTGCATTTATACGAATTACGCCTTGTCGGGCCGGATTTGTGGCAGGGAATTTTTGACACCTTTGATATGCCGGTGCCCGATTCGTTTCGTCCGTTGTGCGGCGCCTGTTCGGATAATTCAGAGGAGTGCCTGGCCTGTAAACGTGAACATGCCTATGACCACAAACGGTATAAAGTTTATGCCAAAACCAATTTTGCCGGCACAAAAGCGCTGGTGAATCCGGTCGGCGTGTTGGTTTATTCCTACAGCTTGCTTTACATGCCAATTCATCCGGAAGAAAAATTTTGGGATATTCCGGCGGTGTTGCGTCCTTCGTTTTAAACAATAGGTGTGTTACGGAAAAAACACTTGCTTTTTGGGAAAAAATCATGTAAAAACCACTTGTTTTATTTTTTTTAAAGGAGTTTTAAATGCCGTCAGTTGTCAATGATTCATGTGTTTTGTGCAAAAGCTGTGTTGAAGTGTGCCCGGTTGATGCGTTTCGGGAAGGGGAGACACAGGTTGTTGTTGACCCCAATGTGTGCATTGATTGCGGTGTTTGTATCAGTGAATGCCCCCAAGGGGCCATTTCATCGTCGGATGAAGCGGACGAAAAATGGGTTCGTTTTAACGCCGAAAAGGCTGCCGAATGGCCCGAAGCATCCCGATAAAACCATCGGTAGATTGAAAAAAGCGGCGTTTTTTAAAACGTCGCTTTTTTTATTTACAATAAGTCATGAATATTATATGCATCATACCCTTCGTAATAATAACTGACATCAATCCCTTTCATAAAGACATCCCTGTCATGGATTTGCGGGGTTAAAGCCTGTTTCAAAAGAGATTTAATTGCCCGATCATTCACCGGACTTAATTTCATAGATGATAAATAATCATCTTTATCAATTTGATTCCAATCAACCACCTGATTTAATTCTTTTTTCAAAATTAAATCAAGCCAAATCCGTGTGGCACGACCGTTGCCCTCCCGAAACGGATGAGCAATATTCATTTCCACATATTTTTCCACAATTTCATCAAATGTTGATTGCGGCATTTTTTCTATTTGTTTTAAAGATTGTATCAGATACAGAACCGGTGCAAACCTGAAATTATCCTTTGACAAATTAACATCACGGATTTTTCCGGCAAAATCATGGCTGTCCTTAAATAAATATTTATGTATTTGTTTTAATCCCGTCACGGTTCCGGGCTTTATGGTATCAATTTTACCACTATCAAAAAGCATTCTTGCTTTTTTTACTGATTCTTTCTTCCGCTTTATTCAGCTTAACTTGATGTGTGATATTCAATTTGTTTTTTAAAACAATAGCGCCCCCTTTATGAACCGGATAAATTCATTTTAATCATAAAAAACAAAAAAACAAGCCGTTTCTATATTTTTAACAAACAACAAACGGATTGATTTAAAAGGTGTTGCCCCTCAATCAATCCGCTGTTCGTTTGTTATTATATCCCGCGGGAGGGAACTGATTATTCGTGCACCTCGTAAAATGCGGGGGCAGCTTCGCCGTCTTCCTCTTCATCCGTTAAGGCACCGGGTGCTTTGTTCCCCGGTGAACGGCTTAATGATTTCAACAGGTCAATGACACTTTTGCAAACGCGTGTATCGCGGATGTTATCATAAAACCGAATTAAATCGGTGATATCCTTGCGACTTAAAATATCCAGGTTAAAAGCATCAATTTCATCCTCTGATACCTCTAATCCGCTGGAAATATTGCGCGGACTTTTGCGCCGGCTGGATTCATCCATATCCATATAAAAGAAATCCACCGGTACACCCAACACTTGAGATAAATCCCACAAACGACTGGCCCCCACACGGTTTAAGCCCTTTTCATATTTTTGCACCTGTTGGAACGTAATACCCAATTCCTCGGCCAATTTTTCCTGACTTAACCCCAACATGCACCGACGCAGGCGAATACGGACGCCGACATGGCGATCAATCGGGTTCGGGGTGCCGTCTGCTAAACGCCCACGAATGTTAGCTGCTTCATTTTTTTTCATGAGCCCAACTCCTTTCCTTAAAGTTAAAGTTACAACTAATAGTTTATTCTACATAATTTATTATGGTTTGTCAACGACAAAATTTTTCTTTTTTTAAGAAACAAATTACCGTTTCTCATAACATAAGTTCAAAAGATGTTTATTTCAAGACTTTTGTTGCGTTTTTTTTAAAAAATGTCAAAATAAGTTCTATATGATTGGAATAGGTAAACTGATCCAGCGCAACGGCACGGCCGATTTCCCATCCTTTTTCGGTTAATAAACGCGTATCGCGTGCGGCGGTGACAGGGTTGCAGGAAACCATGACGATTCGCCCGACCGTGCTGTCCGCTAATGCGGCTGCTTGGGCGGCGGCCCCTTGACGCGGCGGGTCCAGAACAACCAAATCCGTTTTATCCAACTCATCTGTTGTCAACGGGGCTCGAAACAAATCCCGCGCCACCGCATGTGTCCCCAATCTTTTCAACGATTCGCCCGCGATGTCGTATCCTGTTGCTTTTATCCCTTGCGCCAGTAAGGGGATTAAAAACGTGCCCGCCCCACAAAACAAATCAACCGCTGTGCGGCAGCCGGCGGCTTGCTCTGATACAAGGCGAATCAACGTTTCTTCCCCAAACACCGACGGTTGTAAAAACGAATCGGCCGTCGGTACGGGCAGGGGGGCTTTTTCCAAAACTGGCGTGTGATTCCACCAAATGCGGACAATGTCATCTTGGTGACCGGCAAAGGCGCTTAAGATTTCCAAAATCGCCAAATCCGCCGCCCGTCCCGAAACGACAAAACGTATGTCAACCCCCAGCGCGGTGTCCAGCACAAACAATTCCCCTTTACCGCCCACCTGCCGTGTTACTTTCCGGAACGCGGGCAACAAAGCTTCCAAACGCGGCGTCAACAGGCGGCATTCGGTTAAATCAATCAGGCCGTGGCCTTGATGTTCATAAAATCCGAATCTGCCGCTTGAAAATTTAAACCCCGCCCGCCGGCGCGTATGCAGGGGTGTTTCTATAAACTCATCAAGGGTCAGATTTATCCCTTTATCCGCAAAGCTGCGCAAGATAAACAGGCGTTTTTTTTGAATATATGCCGCATGCGGCAAATCTTGATATAAACAGCCGCCGCACCGGCCGAAATGAGGACAAAGGGTCATCGGATATCTTTCTTAAAAAGGGTATTTTTTTATAAATTATCAGGTTTTTGCTTTTTGCACAAGGAAAATTATTTGACTTATCCCTAAAAAACGGCTACACTAATGCGAAAATGCGCCTCAATTAACCTTAAAGGAAAAATATATGCAAGATACACAAAACCAAGGGCACGAACAACGCCGAGTGCGTTTAAACAAATTAAACGAGATGGAAAGCCGCGGGATAAACGCCTATCCGCAAATTTATCGGCCCGATGCAACGGCCGAATCGTTGGCCAACCGGTATAAAGAGTTGCCGAATGATACACAAACGGCTGATGTTGTTTCGGTTGCCGGTCGTATTCGGGCGATTCGTAATTCGGGCATGTTTATGGATATTTATGATGCAACAGGTAAGGTTCAAATTTACACCTCACTTGAACAGGCCGACGAAAAAACCAAGTTTATGCTGTCAAGCATAGATATCGGCGACATTATCGGCGTTACGGGCACCGTGCGGCGCACCAAACGCGGGGAACTGTCGGTGGCATCGCAAACCCTGACGATGTTGGCAAAGGCTTTGTTACCGTTGCCGGAAAAATTTCATGGTTTGACCGATACGGATACCAAGTATCGCCAACGATATTTAGACATGATTATGAATCCCGAAACGACAAAAACGCTTGTCAATCGCAGCAAAATCATCACCGCCGTGCGGCAGCTGTTGTTATCGCAAGGGTTGTTAGAGGTGGAAACCCCCTTATTACATGTGATTAAGGGCGGGGCAACGGCCAAGCCGTTTGTGACGCATCACAACGCTTTGGACATGGATTTGTTTTTGCGTGTGGCGCCCGAGTTGTATTTAAAACGCTTAATCGTCGGGGGCATGCTCGGTGTGTTTGAAATTGGCCGAAATTTTAGGAACGAAGGCATTGACACACGTCACAACCCCGAATTTACGATGATGGAAATTTACCGTCAATACAATGATTATACAGACATGATGACATTGTTTGAACAAATTGTGGAAGCGGCCGCTTTAGCCGTTAACGGCACAACGCAAGTGGAAATTGACGGGAAACAAATTGAATTAAAGGGACCCTATCCGCGGCGCCCGATGGCCGATTTGGTCAAAGAATACACGGGTGTTGATTTTATGGCGATTGAAACGGATGAAGAAGCGCGCCGTGTGTGCCGCGATTTGAACGTTGAGGTGGCGGATACGGCCGATTGGGGGCATTGTATGGCGGCTGTGTTTGAAGAAAAATGCGAATCGCATTTGATTCAACCCGTGCATGTGATTGATCATCCGAAATCCATTTCGCCCCTGACAAAGCAACATCGTGTTCATCCGCGTCTTGTTGAGCGGTTTGAAACGTTTATCAATACCTGGGAAATGGGCAATGCCTATACCGAACTGACCAATCCGATTGATCAGCGTGCCCGTTTTGAAGAACAGGTAAAAGCCCGCGAAGCCGGCGACGATGAAGCCGATATGATGGATGACGATTTCATTACGGCGCTGGAACACGGGATGCCTCCCACGGGGGGATTGGGGGTCGGATTGGATCGGCTGATTATGATTTTAACATCAAATCCGTCTATTCGTGATGTGATTGCTTTTCCGACAATGCGCAAAAAATAAGTAAGAAAAGGAGAAAAGAATGAATAAAGAAACCTTAAAAGCTTTGGCCAAAGATTTTGTTGATTTAAACAAACCCGTTGCCACGCAAAAATTGGCCTCTAAACTGCAAAAACACGTTAAAATCATTTATTATGTTTTGTCGGCGTTTTTGGTATTGGGCGCGCTGCGGGCGATTGTGTCTTTGTTTACCGGTAACATTTCACTGGCGATTTTGGACTTATTGCTGACAGTGGCCTATTTTGTGGTGGTGCGGTTGTTTGGTGAATTGTTGTTGTTGGCTCAATTGCCCGAAACACCTGCCGTGGAACAAAAACCGGCCGAAAAAGCAGCGAAAAAAACCGCTGAAACACCGGCCAAGGCCGAAAAAGCCGAATAGAGCTTTTTCGTTCGCGTTCCCGTAGCTCAGATGGATAGAGCACAGGATTCCTAATCCTGGGGCCGTGGGTTCAACTCCCGCCGGGAACGCCATTTTTTTTAAGTGGAGGCACAAAGATGAGCGAACAAGTTATTCAAGCCACAAGCGTTTTTCATGGTGGCAGTGCGGTATTGATTACGGGAGACCCCGGAACGGGAAAGTCATTTTTGGCGTTACGCCTTATTTTAGACAGAAACGCGGTGTTGATTTCTGATGATATGACGATTTTATCTGTTGAAAAAGGAAAACTTTTTGCCTCCAGCGTTACCATGGAAGGCAGCATAGAAGTGCAAACAATCGGTATTTTGAAAAATCAGCCTTTTGTTCAACGTGCGCCGGTGTCATTAGTTTTACAATTGTCAAAGGATCGCCCAGCGCGACTGCCTCTGAAACAAAAATTTGTGACATTATTGGGAAAAAACGTTCCCCTGTTTGAATTGCATGCAAAGGAACCCGGATTGGATATTCAAGCTTACATCGCCATTAAAGTGGCACAAAAACAAATGACGCTTTTGGATTGTTCCAAATAAGAAAAAAAAGGAAAAAAGAAAATGATTGGCATTGTGTTGGTTGCTCATGAAAATTTGGCTTTTGAAATGCGCCGTGTGGTGGAACATGTGGTCGGGCCGTTAAATAAAGTGGAATGTGTCGGTATCAAAGTCACGGATGACACCGAACAAAAACGCTTGGAAATTTTGGAAAAAACATCTCTTGTAGACACGGGGGACGGCGTGATTGTTGTCACCGATATGTTTGGCGGCACACCCTCCAATTTGGCCATTTCCATTATGGAAGAACGCAACATTGAAATCATTTCCGGCATGAATATACCGTTATTGGTCAAATTAATGCGGGAACGCGATGAAACCTTGGATGCGGCCGTTGCCGCCGCGCAAGATGCCGGCCGGCGTTATATTAACGTCGCCTCACAATTGTTAAAGTTGGATACTTAAAAGCAGGGCAGGGGCCATATGCAACGTCAAACCTTAAAAATTTGTAATTTAAAGGGATTGCACGCTCGCGCAACATCGGCTTTTGTGCGCACAGCCGAATCGTTTCAGGCTAAAATTACCGTGACCCGCACCGACGGTGTCAGTGTATCGGGCAAGTCTATTATGGGATTGTTGATGTTGGCGGTCCCCTTGGGCGATACCATTACAGTAGCGGCCGACGGTCCCGATGAATCCGATGCTTTAAAAGCTCTGGCCGATTTGGTCGCCGACCGTTTCGGCGAAGAGGCGTGACTTATTTTTTATATTCTTTTTACCTCCTAAACAGCGGCGTCAGTTTTCCCGGATCCTCGCCTGCGCAAGGATGACGGCCGGAGGGGTGTCGCAGACGGTGTGCTTTTTCGCGGGTGGTGACGCCTCTCGTTTCTAAAAAGCGGTATTAGTGCTGCTGGATCCTCGTGTCAAGCACAAGGATGACATGGAATTGGTTGTCCGCTGACGCGGGGAAAGCGGAATTGGTGCTGTCTGGATCCTCGCATGTGTAAGGATGACCGCCGGAGAGAGGATCCCCGCCTGTGCCGGCATAACAGGTGCCGGAGACGATTTATCAGCCCACTTATTTAATTTTTGATGCAAACTTGAAAACGGCGGCACAAACGCCAACGCCGATCCGGCCGCCAAAGCAGTAACTGCCTGAGCCCCCAAAACGGCCGTAGAGGATAACCCCACAACCGCCGCCATAACACTACCACCCAATGCGGCGGATAACAGGGCAGGACCAGCCACGGCACCAATGGCTACCGCAGCGGCAGCACCGGGCGAATTAGCGGCTGTCTTACGTAAAAACCAACGGCTGACACGCTTCACTACCTTTTTTTGGGGTTCGTTTTGCATCGTTGCAGAAATTGCATCAGGAGCAGTATATTTTACTTCTCTTTTGGGGGTGTTTTTTGCACCATGGGGATAAAATTATTTATCCGATAAGTTGAAGAAACAGTCATTGTGGCACCTTTGTTTTTTATAGAACACACCCATTTTGATATTTTTGCAAGTTTTTTCAATAAAGATTCATTTTTTTAAATTTCGTTAAAAATTATTTGACAAAAAGAAAGAAAAACGCTATACTTAACTTTAAATAATAGAAAAAGGATATAATTGATGAAAGTGCATTACATTCCGTTCGGATTTGAATATTTTACAATGGGTAGCAAGAGCCGCCGTTTGTTTAGCGCTTTTGAAACCGCGCTTGAAGAAAATGACACCACTCGCATATCGGCCTTAATTTCCCAAATCAAACGGGATAAAAACAGCGGGCTGTATTTTGGGGCATTGTTTGTCGCTCGGCAAGAAAATAAAACATCTGAAATGACGCTTTTATTAACAGATGTTCCCAAAGAAGCGTGGCTTTACGGGGTTGAAGGGGATCAGTTGCCCTTTTATGAAATTTCGCAATATACGCTGACGTGCGTGCGTCCCACAGCGGGGGCACCTGCTATTTTTGAAAACATGCGTATAGCGGCCGAGGATAAAGCCGTTTCGGCTTTGACCGCTTATTTTAAAGCGGGATGTCCGACATCGTTACGAAATCAGTTAAATACAACGCTTTTATCCCGGGCGGTGGCCACAAAATCTGTTAAAATCGTTCAAACTGTTTTAGATGCCGACCGAACGGGCGAACGGTATTTTTATGAACATCCTGCCTATGCATTACCGGCGTATTTGGAAAGTGTTCAAAACAATACACCGGAAATTTCCAAGCTGTTGGAAACAACCTTTTGTTTTGATAAAACATATACCGATATACGGCAAGCTGTTTTGCACCCCCCTGTTAAATCGGCCGATTCACCGGAGCGGAACGAAACAGCTTTGGGACCTGTGGGATCGGTATTCGCCTTGGGGGGTATTGTTGCTTTGATGTTATGCCAATGTCATGCCTCGTCTTCAGAGAAAGCAAAAAAGGATGAATCAACCGCCGCTTTGCCCAAACCAACGGTTGTGGCACATCATAAACCGGCGGTGCAACCGGCCGGGATGTTTTATGTTCAACAACGGGAGGAATAAGCTATGTCACCGGAAGAAAAACGCAAAGAAAGATTGGCACAACTTGTTTTTTTAACGGCATTTGCAGCGATGGTGGCATCGGCCGTTGGAGGGATGTTTTGGGCTGCGGCTCGCGATAAAGAATCTGAACCGTCAGCTAAACCGGATTTGACAGAGCAAAAAATACATGAGTTATTTGGTGTGTATAATCAAAAAAATGGACTAAAAAATAACAGACGATAACCGGGTATGTCCTTTTCTTTATCTAATCTGCCGGAAGAGGTGGTTTTAAATCGCTTAATCCGTGCCATGCAACACCATAATAAAGCGGTGTTTAACCATTGGATCAGCGATACGCGTGTCACCAAAAGCCTTTATATATATCAGCATGCTTTACGGGCAGCGGTTTATATGCGGGATGATTTTTATATACATCGTTTACTTGAAAAAGCACCTGTTGATGCCCTAAAAAAGCCTTTTTTAGATCATGAATCCCTTTGGACAACCTTACCCATAGATATCTGTCGGATGTTTCAAGCTGCTCGTAATCGGGTAAGCAAACCCGAGGCACTGGAATGTTTTTTGGAACGCCGTTTAAATTTGATGCTGCAATGTGGGGCCGATCCGAATGCCGAAACAGACACCGGTCGCACCCCGTTGATCAGTGCCGTTTTGGCCGATGCCCCGCGGTTGTGTGCGTGTTTGCTGACATGGGGGGCCACCCCTTTAAGCGGAGCATTTTTTCGCGACAGACAGTTAAAATGCCCCGATCCCATGGCGGCCAGTATTCTGAACTATCCCAAAAATGCGTATGAATGGGCTCTTTTAAGTCCCGATAAATCTCTTGTCTCGGTTTTTGACCCTTATTTAAGCTATGAAGAAAAAATAAAAATCCACAACAATTTGTTGAAAAAACAAAAAAAATATGCCCAATCATGCCGTTGGGCGGATAAGTGTTTATTGGGGGGATGCGGTCTGTTGTTTTTTTTGGCAATTTTAGGGGGGCTTTCCCGATGTGCAAAAAAAGATACGAATCATCAAGCACCGCCTACACAGGTTTCCGAAAGAACGGTTCAAATGCCGATTTTATCATCCTCCTTTTATACGTCAGAACGATAAAATACCGTCGATCAGATATATTTTTTAAGCCTTAAATAAAAAAATACTTGACCATGTGTTTAAAATAGCGGCATAATATTTAAAACCCTTTTTTGTTTTTTTAAAGGAGAAAATCATGAAAATACACGCTGTTGTTTTAAATTTTGCGATGGTTATGGCTCTTGCAGCCTGTGCAGGGCAGGGCATTTCAACCGATACTTCATCGCAAACGGTGTCGACGGAATTACGTGCCTGTTTAATGGCGCAAGCCGCCAATAAAATTCAGGACAATACCGTTTTCACGGTCGGTATTACCGAAACGGCCAAGGAAATAACAACAACCTGCCTTAAAAACCTGGCCTTGCAATCGGTTGATTTGGAAGAAGAAACGTTGACATTATCGCAATCAATTTTGACAACGTTGACGCAAAGTGCCACGGCCGGCGCCACAAATTAAACGAACGCCGTTAAATTGCCGGGTGGACGCGGATGTAAAATAATTTTGTGAAAATAAAAAAGGCACTTGCCTTTTTCTTTTTCATGATGTATAAATAAAGCATCCTGTTGGGATATCGTCTAATGGTAGGACAGCGGATTCTGATTCCGCCAGTCTTGGTTCGAATCCAGGTATCCCAGCCAATTTTCGGTTAGACAACTGTCGGCTCCCTCCTTCCGACAGTGTCGCAAAAAGGTTCTTCGGCTTGCCGAATGAACCTTTTTTTATTAAGCAGGCATCAGTTTTTCTGGATCCAAAGCATGCGCAAGCATGACGATTGGGGTTGTGTCAGCGTCCGGGACTCCTCTCTACCGTCACCCTCTAAGCTTGACCCGAGGGTCCAGGGCAATGAGACCTTATTTTGGCGGGGCGTCAAGGGTAAGGAAAGCGGAATTGGTTGTTGACTGGATGCTCGCTTTCGCAAGCATGACGGTCGGAGGGGTGTTGCGGGCGGTGGGTTTTTTCACGGGCGGGTGGTTTTCCCTCTGTTGTCACCCTTGGGCTTGACCCGAGGGTCCAGGGCAATGAGTCCTTATTTTAACGGGGCGTTAAGGGGTAGGAAAAGCGGAATATGTTTTTCCTGGATGCTCGCTTTCGCAAGCATGACGATTGGAGAGGCGTCAAGGGCGGTGGGATTTTTCATAGGTGGTAACGCACCCCCATGTCATGCCCGACCGCGACCCAAGCATCCAGGATAGCAATACCATATTTTGGCGAGGCGTCAACATCCCTATAAAAGCGGCATCAGTTTTCCTGGATCCAAAGCATGCGCAAACATCACGATTGGGGAGGGGGCAAAGCTTTACCCATTTAATCTACCCTTTAAAAGCAGAACGTAACATATTGATTTCATTTTTATATCCCGTTAAATCGTTGGGCGTTTCCAAATAAAAAGGCACCCCCTTTAACGCCGGATGATTAATCAGGCGTTCAAGGGCGGCCAAACCAATGGTGCCGGCCCCGATTTTGGCATGTCGGTCTTTATGGGAGGCCAACGGCGTCATAGAATCATTTAAATGAACGGCTTTTAAGTGTTTCAGGCCGATTGTTTTATCAAAGTCCGCCAAAACCTTGTCCAAACAAGAGACAATATCATACCCGGCGGCATAGACATGGCACGTATCTAAACAAACGCCCAAACGATCACCGAATGTTGTTTGTGCCATAATTTCGGCCAATTCACCGAATGTGGCACCGATTTCGCTGCCTTTGCCCGACATGGTTTCCAACAAAACATGATCGGCACTATCGGGGGTCAAAATATGATTTAACAGGGCGCAGATATTTGAAATGCCGGCCCCCACGCCTTGCCCCACATGTGAACCGGGATGAAAATTATACATCGCGTTGTTAATACGGGCCAAACGCGTTAAATCATCCGCCATAACCGTTTGGGCAAAAGAACGAATTTTCGGGTCTTGTGATGCCGGATTCAACGTATAGGGCGCATGCATTAAAACCGGGGCAAAGGCATGTTGTGCCATTAAATCATTGGCCGCGGCCACATCGGCCGAATCCATATCTTTGGCAGCACCGCCGCGCGGGTTGCGTGAAAAAAATTGAAACGTGTCGGCGTTCAGCGAAAGTGCTTCCCGCACCAGGGCGGTAAACCCCTTTGACACCGATAAATGACATCCGATATGCAGCATGAAAAGTTCCTTTCCTTTAAACATCCTTTGAACGGGGCCATAAACCCGCCTGAACACATGGGGTTTTGACAAAGGGCTGTTCGTTTTTTTGCAAACTTTCAATCAAAAACGCGCGCTGACATTCCGCCTGTGTGACGGGATAGGCCGCATTCCATTCTTGCATTAACTTGCGTTTCATCACCCCCAACAGTGGCATTTGATAGGCCCATTCCATATATAAATACGTGCGGGCAATCATACCGCGCGCCGATTCGGGCGGTTCCATACGACGCGATCGGATTTTAACGGCACAAGAGCCGAACGCCGGCGGCACCCGTTTAAACAAAGGCGTAAAGGCATACTGCCGGCGGGCGGCGTTGACCGCTCCAACAGCGGGATACAGGTTATACATGTCCGCCTGCATTAACCGATAGGCGCGACTGACCCGTTCGGCGCATTTCCGCCCGCGATACGGGTTACCGTTTTTATCGTGGCATTGGGGGGCACCGGTATGCCACGCGTCAAACCGGCCGCCGAAATTTTCGGCCGGCACAATATGTTCCCATTCCGTGCGGTGAAGCCGGTTTTTATAAACATTGCTTGTTAAATCGGGCGGCAGCATGACTTTTTTATCCGCATCAAACGGGGCCTTGCAATAAATCGTTTGACGCGGCACAACGGTATAAACCTGCGTTTCCAACAGCTTTTTGGCCAACAGAACCGATTCTATTTCCTGATTGCCGGCGGCATGTCCCGTCGCGACAACTGCCGCCGTCAGAACACAGGAAAAGAGGACAACGATTCGCCTCATTTCTGCCGCCCGAACAAGCGTTCAATGTCGTTTAAGTTTAACTCAATATAAGTCGGTCGGCCGTGAATGCATTGCCCCGACGTGCCACAGGCCTCCATTTGCCGCAGCAACGCGTTCATTTCCGGCACTGTCAGCGTGCGCCCCGCCCGAATAGAACCATGACACGCCATACGGGCGCAGACGTCTTTGATTTTGTCTTTTAACAAAACAGTATCGCCAAACGTGCGCAATGTTTCGGCCAAATCGGTCATCAGGCGTTTGATATCCGCCTTGACCAACAGGGCCGGCACCTCGCGCACCGCAATGGTGTTTTGACCGAACAGGTCTATCACAAGGCCGAACGCCTTTAATTCATCGGCACGGCGTTCTAACACACGTGTGTCATCGGCGCTTAACGTCACCAATTCGGGTAACAACAGCAATTGTGTCGCCGGGCCGTTGGCGAGCAAAGCGCTCATCAGTTTTTCATAGGTCAAACGTTCGTGCGCAGCATGTTGGTCTATGATTAAAATGCTGTCTTGCCCCTGGGCAATGATATAGGTTTCATGCAGTTGCGCTTTGGCAAACCCCAATGGGGGAAAAGCTGTGCCCGATTCGGGGGCGGGCAGGGGGTCTGCCCCGTAATCCGTTTTTAAAGAATAACTTTCATTAAAGGGAATATCTGTTTGTTTTTCTTGATTTTCAAACGTATTTTCAAAAACCGCCAAGGGGGTGTTTTGTGCTTCCTTTGTAAATACATAATGCGACTTGGGGTGCGCCGTTGGGGTATAGCGATTCGGGAACAATTTATGTTCGGGCGCCGCCTTTTCCAATAGGCCCAACCCAATGGTGGTGGCCGTTTTAGAACCATGTTCGGCCAATACATTCCGTAAAGCCGCAATCATCAATCCGCGCACCCGGCCGGCGTCTTTAAAGCGCACCTCAATTTTTGCAGGGTGCACATTGACATCCACATCCGTCCCGGGAACGGTGATAAACAACACCGCAACGGGAAATACGTCGTGCCCCATTAATCCTTGAAACGCGGCGCGCAAGGCACCGGAAAGCATTTTATCCCGCACAAAGCGACCGTTGACAAATAAATATTGATCACTTGCCGTTGCGCGGGAATAGGTCGGTAACCCCACAAACCCCGATACCGTCATACCGTCATGCGTGGCTTGAACGGGCAGGGTGTTTTCTTTAAACGCTTTTCCAATCACGGCATCCAACCGGTCAATCACACGCGTCACCGGCGGATAGGTCAACAACCGCCGTGTTTCGGTTGCCAACGTGAACCCTACCGCCGGATAGGCCATGGCCAACCGATTCACGGCGTCTTTCAGCGCGGTTTGTTCGGTTGCATCGGATTTTAAAAATTTCAATCGGGCGGGCGTGGCAAAAAACAAATCGCGCACTTCAACCGTTGTGCCGGGGGCGTGTGCCGCAGGTTTTAAGGGGCCCTCAACCCCGCCGGATACCGAAACGGACCACGCCTCATCGGCCCCCGCCACCCGGGATGTTAAAGTTAACCGCGCCACCGATCCGATAGAGGGCAACGCTTCGCCCCGAAAGCCCAAAAAAGCAATGTTGCTTAAATCATCCGCGGGCAGTTTACTTGTCGCATGCCGTTTCAGGCACAAGGGCAGCTCCTCTTTGCTCATACCGCGACCGTTATCCGTCACACTGAAATACGTTTTACCGCCGTCACTACAGCGCACATCCACCTGTGTCGCGCCGGCATCAATCGCATTTTCAATCAATTCTTTCAGGGCCGCCGCAGGGCGCTCTACCACCTCACCGGCGGCAATTTGATTAATCAGCGTTTGTGGCAACAAGCGTATTGTCATGCGTTTTTTTCCTTTCCGGGATATATGATAACCGAAAAACGACCGCCATTCAACGAAAATCAGGCCGACAAGCGGTCTTTTTTAAAGCCTTGGTCACCACTCACCCGTTTAAATGTGGTTAAGCCATGTTTTTAAGGCCGCCTTGGCGCGATCGGTATACAATTTTTTGCGGTCATGTCCTTTGATTTTTTTACCGTCTTGCACCGTTTGAACCGGCGGGAACAAGCCGAAATTAATATTCATGGGTTGAAACACATCTGCTTCCCCCGCCTGTGTGATGTGGGTCAACATGGCCCCCAAAGCCGTTTCGGCCGGCGGTAAGGGTAAATTGGGGTTTGCCGTGAATAATCCGGCCAACAGGCCGACCGCTGCGCTTTCAATATACCCCTCGCACCCCGTTAATTGGCCGGCCAACCGAATATTCGGCCGTTTTTTTAAGGCCAAGCGTTCATCCAACACCGTCGGCCCGCACACAAACGTGTTGCGATGAATGCCGCCCAGCCGCGCAAACACCGCGTGTTCCAACGCCGGAATCAACCGCCACACCGCCGTTTGCGCGCCATAGGTCAACTTTGTTTGAAACCCGACCATGTTCATCAGCGTGCCGGCGCGATTTTCCTTGCGCAATTGCACCACCGCAAAAGGGCGGCGACCGTCTTCAAACGGGTTACTTAACCCCACCGGCTTCATCGGCCCGAAAAGCAAGGTTTGCCGCCCGCGTTCGGCCATCACCTCAACCGGCAGGCACCCTTCAAAATACGGCGTATCCTTTTCAAATTCGTGAAAGGCCACCGTTTCACCGGCCAGCAAAGCATCCACAAACCGATTGTATTCCTCTTTGGTCAAGGGGCAATTCAAATAATCCGTGCCGTCCCCTTTGTCATAACGTGATTGATACCAGGCTTTGGTCATATCCACCGAATCGGTATACACAATCGGGGCAATTGCGTCAAAAAAGTGTAAATTTTCCGCCCCCGTCAAGGTGTGCAATTCCTGCGCCAACGCGTGGTCGGTCAACGGGCCCGTTGCCAAAATAACGGGGCCGGCATCGGCCGCGGGCAGGGGGGCTTCCCGCCGTTCAAGTGTCAGATTCGGATGATTTAATAACATATTGGTAATAAAGGATGAAAACTCATCGCGGTTTACGGCCAACGCCCCGCCGGCCGGCACACGGGCCGCATCGGCCGCACGCATAATTAGCGAATCGCATGCCCGCATTTCGGCGTGCATTAACCCGACGGCGTTCAGGGTATCATCATCACTGCGCAGCGAATTGGAACACACCAATTCGGCAAACGCGTCGGTTTTGTGGGCGGGCGTTGTTCGGGTGGGGCGCATTTCAATCAAACGCACAAAAAACCCGCGTTTTAACAGTTGCCAGGCGGCCTCACTGCCGGCCAATCCGGCGCCGATAACGGTAACGGTTTGTGTCATGGTTGTTTATCCTTTGGTTGCGTTTGCCGGTTCAAACGGGCAAAAACGGCGATTTTACTTTCATTTTTCATGAAAATCTGATATACCACATTTAAGATGAAAAGAAAACCGTTTTGTTGGGGTATCCCGTTTTTAACGGGGGTTTTGGTGTGTTTGCCGCCGGTTTTGGCCGCGGTGACGGGGGCATTTGCGGCCGATACGGGGGCAAATACCACATCTATGGCAACCGAATCGGCCGCTGTTCAATCCGACACGCATGGGGCAGGTAAGGCAAGTCCTAACAAAGCGAAAGCGCCCAAAAAATCACCGCCAATGATTTTGTTGAATAAAGAGGCCGTCTTGGCCGCTTGGGGCGTCGGCGCCGGGCAGACAGCGGACAAACCGACCCCCGCCACCGAACCGGTCGGGGAAAATCCGCCCATGCCCGATACCCCCCAAAAAGAAAAGGATAATACTTTACCGATTCAGTCAGATTTAACGGGAAATATTTTACCCGAATCTGCCGGTCAAAACAATGAAACAGGGGCAGGGGAGGTAACCGCATCCGTTCCGGCATCCCCCGCCGATACCATGCAGGCAGGGGACAGAACAGAAACAAATTCACCGGCCGATCAACCCGCCCCCAAAAAACGCGTCACAATAACGGCCGCAAAAGACAAAACGCCTCCCGTCCCGCTGCATACGGGGATGCGATTGTTTGACCGTCTGAATCCGTTTCAGGGCGAAACTAAGGAAACGGGGTATTGGGATTTGGCCTGGCATGCCCGATTGGCCGATTACGGCGATACCGAATCGCAATATATTGTAGCCCGTGCCTATGAAACCGGTCATCATACCGCTAAAAACAAGAAAAAAGCCCTTTATTTTTATAAAACGGCCGCCCAAAGCGGGCATGCCGAATCGGCCAACCGTCTGGGTCAGATTTTTGAACACGGCCTGTTGGGGGAAACGAATCCGGATCAAGCGCTTTTTTGGTATGATTTGGCGGGCAAGCAAGATTTTGTGCCGGCCCTGTTGGCGGCGTCCGAACTGTGCCGTAAAGGGGACAACGCCGATTATGAAAAAAGCTATACCTATTTAAAACACGCAATGACAATCTTGTTTCCGGAGGTGGCGGATTTGGAAAGTGTTTCCCCTGAATTGGCAGATTTAAAGAAACAGATTATCCCTTTTAAAATTAACAAAGCAATAAACAGGATAAACAGGGCCGCCGAATCGGTTGCCAACCGGCGGGCGGCTTTTTTGAAAACGGCCGGGGCCGCTTTGGCCACAGCCGATAAGATGATGTCACACATAACCGAATCGGCCGCGGCGGCGGCCCCCGTCGTGCCGGGCGTTGAAGTGTTAACACCGGCGGGGTTGCGCCCCGTGTATCAGGCGGGCGAGGACCCCATTCAATTTTTAACGCAACGCTTGATAGACATGCACCGCGTGCAAGAGGGGGACTTATGACCGCCTTGTTTTCAACCCCTTTGTGCGCGGCTCCGATGGCCGGCATTACCGATAAACCGTTCCGGCATATGATGCGCCGATTCGGTGCTCACACGCTTTATACCGAAATGATCGGGGCCGAATCGTTTGTGCGCGGGCATCCCGTAACGGTTAAAATGATGCATCTGGGCGATGAAAGCAACGTGATTGTGCAAATTGTCGGCGCCGATGCGGTTTCTTTGGCGCAAACCGCGCGGGCGGCGGAGGCGGCCGGTGCCGTCGGCGTAAATATCAACATGGGGTGTCCGGTCAAAAAACTGATTGCCAATCGTTCGGGGGCCGCGTTAATGAAATATCCCGATCAGGCGGCCGCTTTGGTGGCGGCGGTGAAAGCGGCGGTCAGCATTCCCGTATCGGTCAAAATACGGGCGGGTTGGGATGACGCACAGTTAAACGCCCCCGCGTTTGCCCGTGTGCTAACCGATGCCGGCGCGGATGGGATTATCGTGCATGGCCGCACACAGGCACAAGGCTATGCCGGCACAAACAACCCTACCATTATCGCGGCGGTCAAAGCAGCAGTCAATATTCCCGTTTTTGCCAACGGGGATGTGCGTGATAAAGCGGGTGCCGAAGACATGCTTTGCCACACAAACGCCGACGGTGTTATGGTCGGGCGCGCCTGTTTGGGGCGGCCGTGGATTTTGGCCGAAATAGAAACGGGACACCGCCCCGTGTTTTCTTTAGGTGAAGTGGTGGAAACCCATTTTGACGCCTTGCTTTCCTATTACGGGCAGGCCGGGGTGTTTATTGCCCGAAAACACTTGGCGTGGTATGCGGCCGGGCAGGCCGATGCCGCTGCCTTTTGCCAAGCAGTGTTTCAGTGTGACAAGGCACCCAAAATCAAACAGCTTATTCACGACTTTTTTAACGACAGGGGGAATATATGAAAATCATCATTGCCGGTGCGGGTCAAACGGGTGTGGCCTTGGCCAAATATTTGCGGGCGGAAAACAACGACATTGTGTTGATTGACAAAGACCGCGACCAATTGGGATATTTAAGCGAACAATTGGATATTCAAACGATTGAGGGGTCAGCCTCGTTCCCGGCGGTGCTGGAGCGGGCCGGTGCGGCGCATGCCGATGCCTTTTTGGCCGTGACAGGATCGGATGAAATGAACATTGTATCGTGTGGCGTGGCCAAATCGGTATTTAACATTCAAAAACGCATCGCGCGGATTTCATCGGTAGAATACCTGTCCAACAAATACCGCGTGTTTTTGGATGCGTTATCCATTGACGTGGCTGTGTCGCCCGAATTGGAAACGGCGCAACACATTTTGGAAACCATGCCCATTGCCGGTGCGGTTGAGGCCGCCACCATGGGGGACGGATATGCCAAATTCGTGGGGTTAAGGTGTAAGCGCACGGCACGTTTAATCGGTAAAACCATTGCCGAAACGGATGCCTTGCTGCCCGGGGTCGGGTTTAAAATTGTGGCGGTCAAGCGCCGATCCATTTTAATGCCCCCCGATCGGGTGATTTTTCGCCCCGGCGATGACGTTTATTTTTTGGCCGACACACGCCATTTGGTGCAAATTTTGGATACGTTGGGATACGAAAGTTTATCTCCGCGCTATATCGTCATTTTCGGGGGCAGCAAAGCGGCCTTTCAATTGGCCAAAATGTTGGAAAAAGATGCCGCCCCGCATGAAGTCACCCTTGTGGAAGAGGACGCCGATAAAGCCCGTTTGTTGGCCGAAAAGTTGAACCGCACGCTGGTGATGTCGGGCGATGCCCTGGATGATGCGTTTGTGGATGATTTGGATTTAAAAAATTACGGCCTGTCGGTCACGGCAACCGAATCGGATGAAAACAACATTTTGCTGTCCCTGGTGGCCAAACGCAACGGCATTCCGCGCACGTGCGCCTTGATTGACAACCCGCTTTATAACACGGTGCTGTCGGGGTTGGGCGTTGACACAACTGTTAACCCGAACGCCATTATGGTGTCATCCATTTTGCACCATTTGCGCAAAGGACGGGTGCGGGGCGATTATGTGTTGCAATCCGGCATTGGTGAAGTGTTGGAAGTGGAAGTTTTGGCCACGTCGCGCCTGACCAAAGCGCCGCTTGAAAAAACAAAGCTGCCCGCGGGGGTTGAAATCGGGGCCGTGATTCGTGACGGATTGTTTTTGCTGCCGACCCCGGCGTTAAAGGTGCGGGAAAAGGATATTGTGCTGATGTTTGTGCCGCATGACAAAATCCACAAGGCCGAAAAACTGTTTGCCGCCGGCTTTACGTTTTTTTAAATAAGGATACACGTATGAATGATACAGGTGCTTTCCCCTTTGACCTGCCCGTTTTATCGGGGGTGCCGGCCGGGTATGAAGCGTTTGCCTTAAACCGCTTTTTAAAAGCCGGGCAGGTGCATTTGCATGTTTCATCAAGTGAAGCCGACATGCGCGCGTTAAGTGAAACGATTCGCTTTGTTCGGCCGGATGCGGACGTG
Organism: uncultured Alphaproteobacteria bacterium; assembly: GCA_944392145.1. Classification (GTDB taxonomy): domain Bacteria; phylum Pseudomonadota; class Alphaproteobacteria; order CAAHEQ01; family UBA3637; genus CALXVS01. The sequence goes on from CALXVS010000024.1 coordinate 21,363, forward strand.
CTTATTTATCCCGCATGGGATACGGTGCCCTATGACCGTGCCGCCCCGCAAAGCGATATCACGGGGCGCCGCGTGGAAACGTTGGGACGGCTGTATGCCCGCCGGAAACACAACGACAAAAAACCGTTGATTGTGTTGACCACGCCCGGCGCGTTGATTCAAAAAACACCGCCGCGGACGTTTTTTGACCAATCGGTCATGACCTTGAGTGTCGGGCAAAGCGTTTCGTTTGAACAGGTTCTTGTATTCTTGGAAGCCAACGGCTATACCCGCACGGATACGGTGATGCAAACGGGTGAATACGCCGTGCGCGGCGGGTTAATTGACGTGTTTGCCGCCGGGTGTGATCGCCCCGTGCGATTGGACTTTTTCGGGGATGAAATTGATACAATCAAACCCTTTGACTGCGTTACGCAGCGATCGGGCGGAACCATAAAAACGGTGACGTTAAAACCCGTGCATGAATTTTTATTGACCGATGACACAACCGCTCGGTTTCGCACACGGTTTCGCACCTTGTTCGGCACGGGCACGGGCGATGCATTTTATGACGCCGTTACGGAAAAACGCTATGTTCAGGGAATAGAGCATTTTTTACCCCTGTTTTATGAAGACATGGATACCCTGTTTGATGCTTTGGGGGCAGGGGCCACGGCCACCTTATCGGCGCAAGGGCCGGCTGCCCTTGAATCCAAAATAAATCAAGTTTATGATTATTACGCCGCGCGGCAAGAGGGGCTTCATTTAACGCAAGGGACGGCGCCCTATCGTCCCATTCCGCCTGAGTTGTTCTTTCTAAAGCAAGAGGCGATTCGGGCCGCTTTAATCCCCCTGAACGCGGTTGTTTTTTCCCCCTTTGTGCAAGCGAACGGTCCGGATGCCGGCGGGCGGGGCGGGGTGGACTTTTCGGCCGAACGGTTGGACCCGAACGCGGATGTGTTTGCGGCGGCCGCTGCCGTTGTGCGGCGGGAAAAGCGGGCCGTTTTGTTTGCGGCCTCCTCGGACGGGGCGGCCCAGCGGTTAAGCGGTTTATTGCGGGATAAAGGCGTTTCGTTAACACCCGCCGCAACGTTTCAAGAGGCGCTGAAGCACGCCCCCGGTGTTGTTTGCGCGCCGTTTGAAACGGGGTTTGCCGACGATTCGTTTTTATTGATTACGGAAACGGATTTATTGGGGGAACGCTTAACCCGACCCGTGCGAAAAAAACGCGCCGAGCGGTTTATAGAGGATATCTCCGCCCTAACCGTCGGCGATTTGGTGGTGCATCAAACACACGGTATCGGGCGGTTTGACGGGTTGGAAACGCTGCATGTCGGCGGAGCCAAGCATGATTTGTTGCGCGTTCTGTATCAAGACGGGGACAAACTGTTCGTGCCGGTGGAAAATGCCGACGTGTTATCACGCTATGGCGACGGGGAAGGGGTCGGATTGGACAAATTGGGTTCCACCGCCTTTATGGGACGCAAAGAACGGGTTAAAAAAGACCTGTTTGCTATGGCGGGGCGGTTAATGGATATTGCGGCCGAACGCGCCCTGAATAAAACAACGCCCTTCCTGCCACCCCATGGCATGTATCAGGAATTTTGCGCCCGTTTCCCTTATGCCGAAACGGATGATCAGTTAAAAAGCATTCAGGATATTGAAAATGATTTGGCCCGCACGCGGCCGATGGATCGCCTGATATGCGGGGATGTCGGCTTCGGCAAAACCGAAATTGCCCTGCGCGCTGCGTGTTTAACGGCCTTAAACGGGCGTCAGGTGGCCGTGGTGGTGCCCACAACCTTATTGGCGCGGCAACATGCGGAACAATTTACCGCGCGGTTTCGCGGGTTCCCCGTGCGGGTGGATATGCTGTCCCGCCTGACCCCCGCCACGCGGGCCAAAAGCATTCGCGCGGAATTGGAACAAGGCACGCTGGATATTGTCATCGGGACGCATACATTGCTTTCCAAAAACATTAAGTTTAAGGATTTAGGCCTTGTTATTATTGATGAAGAACAACACTTTGGTGTCGCGCATAAAGAACGCCTGAAAGAAATGAAAACCGGTGTGCATGTGTTGACCTTATCCGCAACGCCGATTCCCCGAACATTGCAATTATCGTTGGCAGGTGTGCGGGAGTTATCCCTGATTGCCACACCGCCGGTGGATCGGCTGGCCGTTAAAACGTTTGTCATGCCGTTTGACCCCGTCATTGTGAAAGAGGCGATTTTGCGCGAACGTTTTCGGGGCGGACAAACATTTGTGGTGTGTCCGCGTATTTCCGATTTGCCCGAAACGCAGGACATGATCCGCCGCCTGATCCCCGATATTAAAATTGTTGCGGCACACGGGCGCATGGGGGCGGTTCAACTTGAAAAAATCATGACGGATTTCACCGATAAAAAGCAAGAAGTCCTGGTCGCAACCAGCATCATTGAATCGGGCTTGGACATGCCCGGGGTCAATACCTTAATTGTGTGTCAGGCCGACCGATTCGGTTTAGCCGCGTTGTATCAGCTGCGCGGCCGTGTCGGGCGGGGCAAACAGCGCGCCTATGCCTATTTAACCTATACGGCCGGCAAACGGTTAAGCGAAACGGCGCAAAAACGCCTGAACGTTATGCAAAGCTTGGATCAATTGGGGGCAGGTTTTACATTGGCCAGTCATGATTTGGACATTCGCGGCGCGGGCAATTTGTTGGGGGATGATCAATCGGGGCACATCCGCGAAATCGGCGTGGCGCTGTATCAAAAAATGCTGGGCGATGCGGTGCGGGCCCGCCGGGCAGGGGAAACAGGGGCACAGGCGGCTGATGATGACTTCTCACCGCAAATATCGGTCGGGTTGGCGGTGCTGATTCCCGACACGTATGTGCATGATTTAACCGTGCGATTGGATTTATATCGCCGTATCGGTGCCTTGCAGACCCCGCTTGAAATTGAACAAATGAAAGCGGAACTGAATGACCGGTTCGGCCCTTATCCTGACGAGGTGGCCAATTTGTTTGACGTGGTCGCCCTTAAAATCGCCGCGAAACAAGCCAACATTGATAAAATTGAGGCCGGTGAACGTGGCGCCACTGTGTCGTTTTATCGCGATACGTTTAAAAATCCGGCCGGATTGGTCGCCTTTATGGGAACACAAATGGGCACCGTGCGCCTGCGCCCCGATCAAAAAGTGATTGTGATGCGCCCCTGGAAAACACCCCGGGAACGCTTGGACGGCGTGCGCCGCTTGATTGAACAATTTGCCAAAATCGCCATGCAGGGATGATGGCACCCCTTATAAACGTCCCCCAAAAGCGGCATCAGTTTTCCGCCGATAACTCCAACTCATCCACTTTTAACCTTATAAACGTCCCCAAAAAGCGGCATCAGTTTTCCTGTAAAGCGTGCGCAAGGAGGACGGCCGGAGGTGGCGTTGCGGGCGGTGGGATTTTTCGCGGGTAGGGACGCCCCCTCATGTCATGCCCGACCCCGATCGGGCATCCAGAGCAAAGAGTCCGTTTTCCGCGATAGCGCACAACCCATTCCATGTCATCCTTGGGCTTGGCCCGAGGATCCAGGACAATGATTCCTTATTTTGGCGAAGTGTCAACGCCCCTATAAAAGCGGTATCAGTGTTGCCTGGATGCTCGCATTCGCAAGCATGACGGGGGAGGGGTATCCTCGCCTGCGCAAGGATGACCGCCGGAGGGGTGTTGCCGGTGGTGGGTTCCTTTTACGGGCGGTGACGCCCCTCATCCCCAAAAAGCGGAATTCATGTTTCCTGGATCCAAAGCATGCGCAAGGATTGTTAGATAAAATAGTGTTATAATAAGGATGGAAGCGGACGATTGAGCAAGAAC
>CALXVS010000025.1 GCA_944392145.1 uncultured Alphaproteobacteria bacterium
GAAAAATCATCATAACCTTAAATGCCAAGATGAAATCTATAAATACTTTCAATGACTTATAAAATAAATAATACTTATCCTCATTTTTTTTATTATCTGGGTTGATGACGATTGAGGTTGAGTCAGCGTCCGGGACTCTTCTCCACCGTCACCCTCTAAGCTTGACCCGAGGGGCTGGGGCAAAGAGTCCTTATTCATGCGATGCGTCAACGTCCCCAAAAAGCGGAATTAGTTTTCCTGGATCCTCGCATTCACAAGGATTGTGACAGAGGGGGCGCAGAATGACGGCCGGGGAGGGGAGCAAGGATGACAGAGGGGGAAAACAAGCATAACGAAAAGGGAGAAAGGATCTTTCTTGACAAAGAACGCCAAACCATGTTACACTAATAAGATAACGAAAGGCATGTTATGACACAAAAACAAGACGAAGCATTGTTGACCGCGATTGAACGCGGTCATTTAAAGCGGGCACAGATGTTGATTGATCAAGGGGCCGATGTCAACACCGCGGATGCGGATGGTTGGACACCGTTGATGTGGGCCGTTGCAGGGGGCCAAAAAAAACTGGTTTCCTTGTTATTGGATAAGGGAGCGGATGTTCATGCACGGGATAAAGAGGGGAATACCGCCCTGATTCATGCAGCGATGGCACATCCGGAAATTGCCGAACGTTTGATAAAACACGGCGCCGATTTAAATGCGCAAAATAAAGTTGGCACAACCGCACTGATGTGGGCGGTCTTTTTGGATAATAAAGGTGTGATGAATCACCTGATTGCACAAGGGGCAGATTTAAACAAACAAAATGACCATGGGCAAAGTGCGTTGATGACCGCTGTTGCCTGCGGTCGGTTTGACGTGGCCACCACACTTGTCCAAGCGGGAGCGAATGTGCGTTTGAAAAATAAAGGCGGATTCACACCCCTAATGCTGGCTTCATACGAACCGAAAAAGCAAGATGCTACCTTTATTATTATGCTGTTGTTAAGTAAAGGAGCCAATATATACGCGCGCGACCTTATTTTTAAGCGCACGGCATTGGATTGGGCTGTTGAAAACGGTGCCGAAATTGCCAAAACCGTTTTAAGCCAAGAGTTACAGCGCCGTCACTTAAACCGGTTGCGGCGTCAATCTCAAACGCGTTAAGAAAAAAGCCGGGGCATAAAGTCCGGCTTTTATTTTAAATTATCTTTTTTGCATCACACATAAAAAGAAACCGTCCGTTTGCGTGCGGGCAGGGGAAAAGCGTTTTTGTTTTTGCACAATGAATCGGGGAAACCGTTTTAAAAAGGCGGCCACTTGAGATTCGTTTTCATCCCGGGTCAGTGAACAGGTGATATAACTTAAATAATGGCCATTTTTAACGTATTCTTGTGCCGTGGCTAAAATTTCGGCCTGTTTTTGCACGATATTGGCCAATTGTTTTTCGTTTAATTTCCACCGAATGTCGGGCGTGCGCCGCACCGTTCCTAAACCGGAACAGGGGGCATCCACGACCACATGGTCAAACTTTTTATATGGGTCGGGCAGGTGATAAACAGGCTTGATAATACTGATGCCGGCACGACGGGCACGGCCGTTTAATTCGCTTAACCGCTTGAACGAAGCATCATAAGCCTGAATAAACCCCTTATTATTCATTATTTGGGCAAAAATAAGTGATTTGCCGCCGGCTCCGGCACAAAAATCAAAGACATCCTCATGCGGTTTAACACCAATGTCAAGGGCGACCAGCTGGGCTCCTTCATCCTGAATATCAATCAGGCCTTTTTTATACGCTTTTGATTCGGTAACGGCACAGCGTTCTTTTAAAATCAGGCCATAGGGCGATCGGCGCGTTTCAATGGTTTCAATTCCTTCTGCTGCCAAAGCGGCGGCCGCTTGGTTACGATTTCCTGTCGCGCGCAACACAACGGGCGCCGGATCCAACAATGCGGGCAATTCAACGGCCGCATCGGGAATGTGATCAATCAACCATTCGGGGGTTTCCCATTTGACCCAATCGGGAGCATCGGGAACATCGGGTATGCCGTTTTGCGTCAAAAAGGCCAATTTTTGGGCCCAAGAGGTGTTTGGCAAAGCATAATTCAGCCGGGCTTTAGCGCGAATTGCCCCAAAAATTGTTGAAAGAAGACGCCGGCGTTCTTCCCCCGCAATATGGCGGTGCGCTTTGGTGTAAGCATTGACAATTTCACCGGCCGTGGCGGCTTTTGCATCAATTTTTTCCAACAAGTCGGCAGCTATTTCTGTTAAGTTATCTGAAACCATGTTTTTATCCCGTTTTTCCTGTTTGATATCACATATTAAAAAAAACCACAAGAATAAATCACTTTATCATTGACAAACGTGTTATTTTACTGTCTTATTCAAAAGAGTAATGCTTAAAAAAAGAGAAAAACCATGAGACAGTTTGGCCTTAAAATTCATTCGGGCACTTTTTTAAAAAATCCCGACTTTATCCGGTGTGTTTGCGCGCTTGCGGAACAAAAACAGATTGATTTTATTGAAATTTATGCTTTTCCGGACACGTTTAATGAAACGGGTTCGGGGTTAAGGCGTATTTTTAACGGGTTGCCGGTTTTTATCCACGCCCCCCATTCTGACGAAGGGTTTGACCCGTCAAATACGGCACTTAAAAAACAAAATGCAGCCTTGTTTAAAGAAGCATGCCGTTTTGCCGACATATTTGACGCTTCGGAAATTGTGGTTCATCCCGGTATCGGGCATTCTTTACCGGCATTGGAAGAAGCCATGCGGCAAATCAAGGCGTTAAACCAAAACGATGGCCGAATCGTTATTGAAAATATGCCTCCTTTTGCTGATTGTGATGGTAAGTTTTTAATGAACGGGTGCTATCCGTTAGATTTGGTTTATTTAACGGCCGAAACACGGGCAGGTTTTTTGTTGGATATGACGCACGCGGCCTGTGTTGCAGCATATATCAAGCTTGCACCGGTGCCGTTCATTACACAATTGATGAAAGTTAAACCGGTGCGGTTACATTTAAGTGACGGCCGCCTCGGTTTAACACAGGATTTGCACCTGCATTTGGGGCAGGGGGACTATCCGTTAAAAGAAATGTTGGCCGTAACGGATGAATTACCTATCACATTGGAAACCGGTCGTGGTCTCCCCACTGATATTGCGCCGTTTCAGGCGGATTTAACCTTTTTGAAACATATTTTGGAATAAGGAAAAAGCGGTATTCATGTTGCCTGAATCCAAAGCGTTCGCAAGGATGACCGCCGGGGGTGCGTTGTGGGAGTGGGTTTTTTCACGGGCGGTGACGCCCTTTTATCGTCATGCCCTTTCCTGTCGGGCATCCAGGAAATGCAATACCGTATTTTAGTGGGACGTCAAGGGGTAGGGAAAGCGGCATTCATGTTTCCTGGATGCTCGCCTGCGCAAGCATAACGGTTGAGTGGGAAGCAAGCATGACGGACAGAGGGTGATGTCACCGTTTGGGACATTTCTTCCAACAAGGTGTTTAGGATAAAAATAAAAATCATTTGACAAAAACAAAAAAAAGAGTTATATTCATTTTGTGATTATATTTTTTTGAAAGGAAAAAATGCAAAAACAAAAATTGTCCGAAACAATGGACGTTGAATTAGCGGAAACAGAAGGTTTCGTTTTAAAGGGCATTGATAAAAATGTTTGGTTGAATGCCTTGCAACAATCATCTTTGAATCGTTTTGAAGAAGAAAAAATAAAAAAAACGGCTCAATTGATGTGTTTAAAATATAAAACCACCGCGGCACTTCATCATGATTTTACAACAAAAGTGCATGAAAAATTGCCGCGAAATTCATTTGAAAAGCGCATAAAGCTAATGACATACGTATTAGCAATGAATTATCTGCGTTTAAAAGAAAGAGACAATTTAATTAAAGCGTATAATGAGGCACGGGAAAATATGTTTTCTAAATAATTTAACTGAAAGGAAGAAATAATTTTATGAAAGACCGACCTTGTAACAGTCAATTGGAACTGTTTTTGGATCAATACCCGTATTCAAAGGATTTAAAACCCGAACAGGTAACGATGATTCGTGATGATGTTAAACGCTTGATGCGGTTTAACGTTTCAAAAAAAGCAATAGATCGGTTATATCATCATGGCAGTATTGCCACCCTTACCGGGGGGTCTTTTTACGGGCTGTCAAGTGCGCAAACGTATTCTACACTGTATGAAACATGCACGATTGCATGGCAATATCGGGATTTTGAAGAGCGTCAGGTGCAAAAGCAACAGGGCATCAGTTTATGGCGGCGGATGTTAGACCGAATTCGGTCATAAAATTTGCCCGGTTTGAATTATTGAAACGTTTTAAAAAAAAGGTTTTTTTTAATGAAATTATTTTTGGCGGCGCTTTTATTGATGTTTGTTATAAAAGGAGTCACCTATATTTTATTTCCTAATTTTGTTCAGCATACGGCGCATAAACTGTTGGATTGTCCCAGTGCCCATTTGGTCGTGTTCGGATGGATATTGGTGATTGTTTCTGCCGTTACTTGGTTGGGTTGGGTGCGTTATATGCCGGGATAAAAAATAGGAGATTTTTGAATAAAAAACGGTGTTTTTCGGCTTTTAAAAGCATTTAAAACACCGTTTTTATTTTTTTATGCAAAAAAAAAGAGGATATTTGAAAAAAAACTTGGCTTTTCAAAAAAAAAAATGTATCTTAAAAAAGAATGGAAAAAGATGTTCCCTGTTAAAGAATTGTTTTTTTAATCGGAACTTTTTTTAAGTATTTTTATTTTTTTTTGGAAAGGAAAAACGATGGCTGGAAGTATAAACAAAGTGACGTTGGTCGGCAATTTGGGACGTGATCCGGAAGTGCGCCACACCAATTCGGGGGCAAAGATTGTCCATTTGTCGGTTGCAACGTCGGATACGTGGAAAGATAAAAATTCCGGCGAACGGCAAGAGCGCACCGAATGGCATCGCGTGGTTGTTTTTAACAGCAACTTGGCCGATTTTGCCGAGCGATTTTTGAAAAAAGGATCCAAGGTTTATGTAGAGGGTGCCTTGCAAACACGTAAATACACCGATAATGCCGGAATAGAACGATACACGACGGAAGTCGTGTTGGGGGCTTATCGTGGTGAATTGGTTTTATTAGATACACGTGGGCAAGAGGGCGGCTATGGCATGCAAAATAATACGCCGGCCGATTCATCCAATGCTGCGGGCGGTTGGGATACGGGTGCGTCCGGAAAGGGTGGCAGCACGGATTTTGATGATGAAATTCCCTTTTAGGAAGTGCCGGTCAGGTAACGATTTTTTAACCTAAGGATAAAATAAATAAAATCAATTTATTGTTATTTGAACTTAAAGGATATCTTTAATGACAGAAGCAAGCCTTGCCACAGACGTTGTATTGACACCGATTGAAGAGGAAATGCGCAAATCCTATTTGGATTATGCGATGAGTGTTATTGTATCACGGGCATTGCCCGACGTGCGTGATGGATTAAAGCCCGTGCATCGGCGCATTTTATTTTCCATGAATGAAAACGGCTATGATTACAACAAACCGTTTCGCAAATCGGCCCGTATCGTCGGCGATGTTATGGGTAAATACCATCCCCATGGGGACAGCTCTATTTATGAAGCCATGGTGCGTATGGCGCAAACATTTTCTATGCGGGTGCCGTTAATCGGGTCACAGGGGAACTTTGGTTCCATGGATGGAGACAAAGCCGCCGCTATGCGGTATACCGAGGCACGCTTGGCACAAAGTGCCCATTGGTTGTTGGAAGATATTGAAAAAGACACCGTTGATTTTCGGCCGAACTATGACGAAACGTGCCAGGAACCGGTTGTTTTGCCGGCGCGATTCCCCAATTTGTTGGTCAACGGATCGGGTGGTATCGCCGTCGGTATGGCCACCAACATTCCCCCCCACAATTTGGCCGAGGTGGTGTCGGCCTGTATCGCGTTGATTGATAATCCCGATATTGATGACGAAACGTTGCTGACATACGTTACAGGGCCCGATTTTCCAACGGGTGGTTTGATTTTGGGGCGGGGCGGCATTCGGTCGGCCTATTTAACGGGGCGCGGATCTATTATCATGCGCGGGCGGTGTTCTATTGAAGAAATTAAAAAGGATAAAACCGCTATTGTTGTGACCGAAATTCCGTATCAGGTGAACAAGGCCGCCATGATTATGCGTATTGCCGAACTTGTCAAAGAAAAGGTGATTGAGGGGATTTCCGACCTGCGTGACGAATCGGACCGTCAAGGGGTGCGTGTGGTTATTGAATTAAAACGGGATGCCCATCCGGAAGTTGTTTTAAATCAATTGTATAAATATACACCGCTTCAGACCAGTTTCGGTGTCAACATGTTGGCCCTGAACAACGGGCGGCCCGAATTGATGACGCTGCGTCAGGTGTTGGAGGCTTTTATCGCGTTTCGCGAAGAAGTAGTCCGTCGCCGCACGGTATTTGAATTGAACAAGGCACGTGATCGGGCGCATGTGTTGGTCGGGTTGGCGATTGCCGTTGCCAATTTGGATCGCGTGATTGAAATGATTAAAAGTGCCGAAGATCCGTCTGTTGCCAAAGCACGATTGATGGAAACCAGGTGGGAAGCCAAAGATGTTGAAGCCTTGATTCAATTGATTGATGAACCGGATCGCAAGGTTGAAAACGGCGTTTATATGATGAGTGAGGCGCAGGCCAAAGCTATTTTGGATTTAAAATTGCATCGCTTAACCGGGTTGGAACGGGATAAAATTCATGGTGAAGTCGGCGAGTTGGCCGGTTTGATTCAAGGGTATTTGTCCACGTTGGCCTCACGCGATAAGATTTATGCCATTATTCGGGACGAGTTGGAATCAACCAAGGCGCAATTCCCCGCCGAACGGTTGACCACAATTGAAGATGCCGAATTTGAACAAGATATTGAAGATTTAATTCCCCGCGAAATGATGGTTGTGACCGTCACGGGGACGGGATATATCAAACGGGTGCCGTTGTCAACCTATCGGGCGCAACACCGCGGGGGTAAAGGGCGTTCGGGAATGTCCATGCGGGATGAAGATCAGGTATCGCAATTGTTTGTTGCGTGCACGCATTCGCCGTTGTTGTTCTTTTCAACACGCGGGATTGTGTATAAAATTAAAACATATCGTTTGCCCGAAGGAACGCCGCAATCGTTGGGCAAAGCCTTAATCAACCTGTTGCCGTTGCAGCAGGGGGAAACAATCAGCGCGATTTTAACGCTGCCCGAAATGGCCGAGGAATGCGCCGATCAAACACTTATGTTTGCGACGGCCTCGGGCGGTGTGCGGCGGAATCGGTTGACGGATTTTTATAACGTTAACGCCAATGGTAAAATTGCCATGAAGCTGAACGAGGGTGATCAATTGATCGGCGTGGCTATTTGCCGCGAGGATCAGGATGTCTTGTTATCCGCACGGGGCGGGCGGTGTGTGCGCTTCCCCGTGACGGATGTGCGTGTGTTTGAATCGCGCGCGTCAACGGGTATTCGCGGCATTCGGTTGGCCGAAGGCGATTCGGTTATCTCCCTGTCTGTTATCAAGCATACCGATGCCGATGCCGGCAAGCGCGCTGCGTATTTAAAAGAAGCCTTGGCACGTCGTCGGTTGGCCGGTTTGTCAGATGAAAACGACACGGTTGATATGGAGGAAACCGCCGAAACCGTTACACCGTTAAGTGATGCGGATTTTGAAAAAATGGCCGCCGATGAAGAATTTATTTTGACGATTACGGATAAAGGATTCGGCAAGCGTTCCAGCGCGTATGAATACCGCACAACGGCGCGCGGGGCGCAGGGAGTGACAAACATCAAAATGGACGGCAAGCGTAAAGCGGCGGTTGTTGCCTCAATGCCGGTGACGGATGAGGCGCATTTGATGCTTGTTACCGACGGCGGGCAGTTGATTCGCACCCGGGTCAGCGATATTCGCATTGCCGGACGTAACACCATGGGTGTTATTGTGTTCCGTTTAAGCGGTGATGAAAAAGTGGTTTCGGCAACCTGTGTAACGGATTTGGGTGATGAGCCCCCCGAAAGCGCATGCGATGCGTTGGTTCAAACACCGGCAGATGACGGTGTCACACCAACTGCGGCCGTAACTGATATAAACGAAAAGAAAGAATAAAGGAGGAAACATGTGTCCCTGTCCAGTTTGTGCAACGTTAGCCATTTTGTTGGCGCCGTTTTTGGGATATAAATGGGTTAAAAATTTAATCAAAAAACACCACTGCGGGTGTGCCAGGTGTCAGGCCGCCGATCAGAGGAAAGGCGTGGTGTGCTTGTGTGAAAAAGAGGATAAACCGTGTGCTTGTGCGCAAACCGATGCTCCGGCTGAACCGGTTGTTAAACGCCGTGCCGGCCGTCCCAAAGGGGCCAAAAACAAAGCAAAATCTGCCGTTGTAACGCCTGCGGTTGTAACAGCAGATGTGCCGTCTGTGAAACGGGGTCCCGGACGCCCGAAAGGAGCCAAGAATAAGGTTAAAAAGACCGTTTCGCTCCCTGTGGGTGAAAAGCGGCGGCCCGGTCGGCCGAAAGGCGCGAAAAACAAACCCAAAACAAAAGCATAATGTTTAAAAAAGGAATCTGTGCATGAAATTGGGTATTCGTAAGACGAAAGCAAATATATTTTGGTTGTTTGTAATGGGATTGCTGATTGGTTTGATTATGGGACTGCGCCAACCGATTGCGGATAAAATGCCTGAATCGGGTCAAGCAACGGCACCGGTGGTGAACACCGTTCAAAAGTAAAGGGAGGTATCACAATGAAACGTTTTTTTGGTTTTATTTTGGGAATTTGTTTGTTTTTAACACAAGGAGTAAATGCAATGGATAAAGAAAACACCCTGTATATGGATTTGGAATATGGCCGTGTGGTTATTGAGTTGGACCCGACCGTGGCACCGCGCCATGTGGCGCGAATTAAAGAACTGACGCGTCAGGGATTTTATAATGGTGTGCGCTTTCACCGCGTGATTCCGGGATTTATGGCCCAAACGGGGGACCCGACCGGCACGGGGACAGGCGGTTCGGGACAAAAGTTAAAAGCCGAATTTAATAAAACTCCGCACGTGCGCGGAACGGTTTCTATGGCACGTGCAATGGATGTCAACAGTGCCGACAGTCAATTTTTTATTTGCTTTAATGATGCCCGCTTTTTGGACGGCCAATATACGGCGTTCGGACATGTGGTGTCGGGTATGGAATACGTTGATATGATTAAAGCCGGCACATCGGCCAACAACGGCGCGGTGGCTGACCCGGATATTATTGTAAAAATGCAGGTTGCTGCCGACGCGGATAAATAACCGCGACCGGACAGGGGCCTTTCATTCAAACACGGTGTATTTTTTTTAACACACCGTGTTTTTTTATGCTTTAAGGCGGCATCCGTTTTTTTTAGGGTGTTATAGGACCGCGCGGATGACTTTTAGTTTCCCGTCATGCCCGCGCATGCGGGTAACCTTTCGCCCCTCTCATCATGCCCAATCCTCATCGGGCATCCTTTTTCCCCTCACGTCATGCCCGACCCCGATCGGGCATCCTTTTCCCCCTCACGTCATACCCGACCCCGATCGGGCATCCTTTCCCCCCTCACGTCATGCCCGACCCCGATCGGGCATCCTTTCCCCCCCTCACGTCATGCCCGACCCCGATCGGGCATCCTTTCCCCCCTCACGTCATGCCCGACCCCGATCGGGCATCCAAGGTAAAGAGTCCATATTCATGCGATGCGTCAAGGGGAGGAAAAGCGGAATTCATTTCCCCGGATGCAAAGCATACGCCAAGGATGACGGTTGGGAAGGGGGAGCAAGGATGATGGCAGGGGAGGGGAGGCAAGGAGGACGGCCGGAGGGGTGTTGCGGGTGGTGGTTTTTTTTACGGGCGGGACCCCCTCACGTCATACCCGCGCATGCGGGCAGCCGGGGTAATAATTCCTTATCTTTGCAATTTCATCAAGTTCCTAAAAACAACAACTTATGGTTTAAATGACAGGGTCAGCCTTTTTTAAATTATTAAAAATCAAAATAATAACCTAAAATAGAATATTTTATCATAAAAACAAGGGGTTTTAAGAGATGAAATTTTATACTTGATTTTGATGTGGGAATTTTGCTATACTTCTTAATAACGTAAGGAGTGAATCGTGACAAACCATCCGACAGTATATGAAGTAACATGTCTTTTTCCTAAAAAAGCACTTATTTTTTTTGAAGAAGCCCTTGCTGACATCGCATCGGCCACGCTGGATTGTGTGATTGAAACAGGTCCCGATAAAGGGAAAATCGCGTTTCAGGCGATTTTTGAAACCGATCCCGGGCAAGATGTTTTGACCGATAAACTGATGTCGGCGGCCAAGGCGGCGGATATTCCCGTGCCCGCATGGGTGTTTCGGCCGATGCCGGATAAAAATTGGTTAAAGGAAAGTTATCAAAGTTTTCCGCCGGTTGAAATCGGGCGGTATTATATTTACGGATCGCATGTTCAAACACCACCGCCGGCGGATAAAGTGGGTTTGTGCATTGATGCCGCAACGGCGTTTGGGACGGGGGAGCATCAGACCACGTGTGGGTGTTTAACGGCTTTGGATGCTTTGGATATAAAGCCCCGGCGTGTTTTGGATGTGGGATGCGGATCCGGCATATTGGCGATGGCTTATGCCAAAACATATGGGGAGCCGGCCGATGCGGTTGACATTGATGCCGAATCGGTTTCTGTCGCACGGCAAAATGTGGTGCGAAACGGTTTGGAACATTTGGTGCGGGTTTGGCAAAGCGACGGATACCGGGATGTTGCGGGAAAATACGATTTAATTTTAAGCAATATTTTGGCTCGGCCGCTGAAAGAAATGGCGCCCGATTTGGCGGCACATCTGAATCAGGAGGGATGTGCCATCATTTCCGGCTTTTTAACGCGTCAGGAACATTGGGTTCTTAAATCCTATACGGAATTGGGGTTCTATGCTGCGACGCGTTACCGCATTAAAGGGTGGAGTACGCTTGTTTTAAAACGAAAATAGGCGTGTTTTCCCTGATAAACACGCTTTTTTTTAAAAGGAGTTCTTATGGAACAAAAAGATATATTGATGAACTTGCGGCGGTTACTTGCACAAGAGGGATTGTCCGGTATTTTGATTCCGCGGCAAGATTGTTTTTCGGGCACAAATTATCCGCCCGATAAAGACCGTTTAAAGACGTTAAGCGGTTTTTCCGGTTCGGCCGGTATGGCGTTTGTATCAGCGGCAGACGCTGTGTTATTTGTGGATGCGCGCTATACGGCCCAAGCACGGCGGCAATCTTTCTTTACGGTGGTTGAGATGACGGGATTAACGCAAATTATAACGTATTTAAAGGATAAAATTGGTCCCGTTTTGGGGTATGATGCCCGCCGCACCAGCCGTGCGCAATACGAAGCATTAAAGGAGGCTTTGGGAAGCGAGGTTACCTTAAACGCGGCTCCGCAAAAAAAAATAGATGTGTTGCTGTCAAAATCAATGCGGCACGCGCCGATTCGGATTTTTGATTATCCCGACAGTTTGGATGGTTTGACGAAAGAGGCAAAAACCGCCTCTGTCGTTGCGTTTTTAAAAGAAAACAAATTAGGAGCATTCTATTTAACCGATCCCGAGGATGTATCTTGGCTGACCAATCGCCGTTCGGATGAAAACAGATCGTTTCCCGTTGTCTTTGAAACGATGTTTGTGGATTCGGCCGGGATATTTCATGCCGCCGACAGTGCCGATTGGTTTAAAGGGCAGTCGGTGGGATATGACCCACACACGTTAAGTATGGCGGAATGGATACGTCTGAATCGGTTGGGGGTTACGTTGAAACCCATGCCCGCACCGTTGATATCTTATCGGGCAATCAAAACCCCCGCTGCTTTGGCCGGAATGCGGCAGGCCGCCTGGCAAGACAGTGTTGTTTTTTGTCGCTTTTTGGCGTTTGCCCAAAAACAGCGACCTTTTTTGACCGAAAGCCGATGTGTTTCGGCCCTGAAACGGTTTCGGCGGCAGGTGCCTTTATATTTTGATGACAGTTTTGATACCATTGCAGCGGCCGGTGCCAATGCCGCTTTGGCACATTATAAGCCCAAGAGCGGCACCCCGCGCATCACGGCCGCCGATCAGGTGTTGTTGATTGATATGGGCGCCCATTATTTAAGTGGCACAACGGATATGACGCGCACCATCGCGGTGGGACCTGTCAGTGACCTTGTTCGTCGCCGTTATACCCAAGTATTACAGGGACATATTGATTTGGCGCGCATGACCCTTAAAAAAGACACGCCGGCATCGGCGCTGGATGCGGCGGCACGGGCGCCGTTGGCACAGGACAAAGTATCTTACGGTCATGCAACGGGGCACGGCATCGGGCAATTTTTGGGGGTGCATGAGGCAATGCCCGTCATCGCCCCGCATGTGACTGATCCGATTCGCCCCGGTATGGTATTTTCCAACGAACCGGGTTTTTATGACGAAGCGGCCGGATTTGGCATTCGGTTGGAAAACATGGTAGAGGCGGTCGCAACCGAATCGGATGAAATTGTTCTTAAAACCATCACATTGGTACCGTTTGACCCCGAATTGATTGATGTCAGTTTGTTGAATGCGGCACAAAAAGCGTGGTTAAAAGCGTATCATCAAGAGATTCAGAAACGGATTTTTCCCCTGTTGAAGCCATATGAAAAACAGGTTTTAAAACCGATGGTTGACTTTTTTGTGAAAAACGGCTAAACTGCCCGGTATGTCAACATCTATGATTACAACGGGCACGGTTGCCACAAATCGCAAGGCCGGCTTTCATTATACGGTGCTGGAAACGTTTGAGGCAGGCATTATCCTGACGGGCGGGGAGGTGAAATCCCTGCGCGCCGGGCGGGCCAACATATCGGAAAGTTATGCCGCCCGACAGCAGGGACGGTTGCATTTAATCAATGCGCATATTTTGGAATGGAACGGGACCAAGGGCGGTTTTGTGCAACATATAGCCGGCCGCCCGCGGGAGTTGTTGCTGCATAAAAAAGAGCTGCGCAAAATTTTGGCCGGCCTTGAAAAAAAGGGATTGACCGTTGTGCCGTTGGAAATTTATTTTAACGCCCGCGGGATAGCCAAGGTTAAAATCGCTTTGGCCCAGGGAAAAACCCTGGCCGATAAGCGTGAAAGCATTAAAAAACGCGATTGGAACCGCGATAAACGCCGTATTTTGGCACATTATAATAACGGCAAACGGTAAAGGGAAGAGACGGTTTCGTATATTCCGCCCTGTATCGCTGTCCAAATAAAAAACGTTGTTTATTCGTTTGATATTCCACACCGGTATTGGTTTTAAAAATCGGTCACGGTCGCTAAAACCGTTTTGTGATCGCAGATGGGGAAAAGCTTTTAAAAGTGCCTGTATTTTTTTAAGCGATCTTTTTCCCGTAATTGCCAAAAACCCGTTTTAAGTCTGTTTTCCCCCTTGTTTTCGGGTGAAAATTGATGTATAACGGTAAAATCAGTCTTTAAAAAAGGAAATGTGATGACACAAATTTTTGTAAGCAAGGGTGATTTGCCCGAGGATGTTTGTTTTTCCGGGTCTGTGGCGGTTGATACGGAAACCATGGGGTTAAATTTACACCGGGACCGGTTGTGTTTGGTGCAATTGGGGGACGGTAAGGGGAATGCCTGGTTGGTTCAAATTGTGCCGGGGGTGGATTGTCCGCGGTTAAAGAAAGTTTTGACCGATCCCGATTTATTAAAAATTTTTCATTTTGCCCGGTTTGATGTCGCCAAAATTTACCATGATTTAAATGTTTGGACGACCCCTGTTTATTGCACCAAAATCGCATCAAAACTTTGTCGCACGTCGGCGCCGTATCATGGGTTAAAGGCGATTTGCCATGACTTATTGGATGTGACGCTGTCCAAAGAACAACAAACATCCGATTGGGGCAGTGACACGTTAAACGAAGAGCAGAAAAAATACGCTGCTGCAGATGTGCTTTATTTGCATGCCTTAAAAGAAAAATTAGACGTGTTGTTGCAGCGGGAAGGGCGCGACAAGTTAGCACAACAGTGTTTTGATTTTTTGCAAACCCGGGCCGAATTGGATTTATTGGATTTTGATCAGCCGGATATTTTTGAACATTAAAAAAAGGAGTTGGAACATGACACCGAATGAAATTATCGCGCACGCGAAACAGGTTTTGGAACGGGAAATGAGTGCGATGCGCTTGATGCAAGAAGAAATCGGCGATTCGTTTGTTCAGGCCGTTTCCATGATGATGGCGATCAAAGGGCGTGTGATTGTATCGGGGATGGGAAAAAGCGGTCATATCGGTCAAAAAATTGCCGCGACATTGGCTTCCACCGGCACGCCGGCCTTTTTTGTGCATCCCAGTGAAGCCAGTCACGGTGATTTGGGCATGTTGACCACGGATGATTTGTTATTGGCCATTTCCAATTCGGGGGAAAGCCGTGAAATGGGCGACATTATTTCATTTTCACGCCGTTTTCGCATTCCGATGATTGCCATTACC
Organism: uncultured Alphaproteobacteria bacterium; assembly: GCA_944392145.1. Taxonomy (GTDB): domain Bacteria; phylum Pseudomonadota; class Alphaproteobacteria; order CAAHEQ01; family UBA3637; genus CALXVS01. Next base: position 14,530 of record CALXVS010000025.1, read on the forward strand.
AGCAAACCCGACAGCACCATGGCCAAGGCGGCCGATTTAACGTTGACGATTCCGGGTGCCCCGCGGGCGCCGGAAGCCTGCCCGTTGGGGTTGGCCCCCACAACATCCACAACCCTAACATTAGCGCTGGGAGACGCGTTAGCGGTAGCGTTGATTGAAATGAAAGGCTTTTCGGCCGAACAGTTCCACGATCGGCATCCGGGCGGTAAGTTAGGGAATGTGTTATTAAAGGTGTCCGATGTGATGGCCAAAGGAAACGATATACCATTGGTTGGGGAAAATATGTTGATGGCGGACGCTTTGGTGGTCATGACGGAAAAAAGTTTGGGCTGTTTGGGTGTTATTGATGCAAACGGTGTGTTGTGCGGGGTGATTACTGATGGCGATTTACGACGGCATATGGCGGCCGATTTAATTGTGCGGCGCACACAAGATATTATGACGCGCTCCCCGAAAACCATTGCGGGGGATATGTTGGGGGCCGAGGCATTGGGTTTAATGAACCACAATAAAATCACCAATATTTTTGTGGTAGACGGGGACGGCCGGCCGCGGGGGTTATTACACCTGCACCATTTATTGAATGCCGGTGTGGCGTAAAAGGGGGAATGGGGCATGCTGACGCTGCGGCTGTTTAAAATTAAAATGCACACACGCCGTGTGTTGATTTTAAAGCGTAGTTTGCCGATTATAGCATTCGTATGCGTGTCGGTGATGTTGGCATGGCCGACATTGATGCAGCATAAAGAGGTATTAGATATTTCAAAAAACGATATTAAACGTGCTGCCAAAGGAGCCAAAATTGACATGGAGCGCGTGACTTTTTTTTCGGCGGATGAAAAAGATCAGCCCTTTTTGGTAACGGCCGAAACGGTTCAGGAAACCGACCCCGCGCGTAAAATTATTACCCTTAACAAACCCGCTGCCGAATACACAATGAATTCGGGGGAAGTGTTGTATGCCAAGGCCCCCTATGGTTTTGCTTTTCAAAACGAAGAATACATATATTTTGAACAAAATGTGCGGGCCGATACCAAAAGCGGGTATCGGGCATTGGCCGATGCGGTGATTGTTGATTACCGCAAAAACACGATGGAAAGCGATGCACCCGTTGATGTAAAAGGGCCGGGGGGAACCTTAAAAGCCCAAGGGTTTTTGGTGCAAGAAGGGGGCGATCATCTGACCTTTAAAAAACAAACGCACAGTGTGATTCGCGACAAATCGGGTGACGTAACCGTGACGTCGCAAAACGGGTTGTTTGTTGACCGTGTCAAACGTGTTATTACCGCGGTTGGATCGGCCGTGGTAAGGCAAGATAATCGCACCTTGAAAGGGGACAAAATTGTCCTTTATTATACAGAAAACCCGGACGATCGCTTAAAAAAAATAGAGGCATTCGGCCATGTATCGGCCGAAACGCCAACTGAACGTATCACGGGGGATCAGGGGAATTATGACCCCAAAGCCGGCCTTGTGGATATGACAGGCAACGTGCACGTGTATCAGGGCAGCACACATTTAACCGCTCCCAAAGCGCGAATGAATTTGAAAACGGGCGTTCATTCGTTGATTCAGGATCAATCAACCGCCGGCGCCGGCCGGGTAAAGGGAACTTTGATTCCCGCTGAAGTAAAGTGAGGAAACCATGGTGGATACGGCTCGCGGCCTTGTCGTTTCAAATTTAAGCAAAAGTTATAAAAAGCGCATGGTGCTGCGTGATGTATCGCTTCATGTGCGGCAGGGGGAAGCCGTTGGTTTGTTGGGCCCTAACGGGGCAGGTAAAACAACATCATTTTATTGTGTAACGGGGTTAATTGCCCCCGATTCGGGGAAAATCACATTAAACGGGATTGATATCACCCGTTTTCCCGTTTATCGGCGCGCCCGATTGGGAATTGGTTATTTGCCCCAGGAAGCATCCATTTTTCGCGGGTTAAATGTTGAAGACAACATCCGCGGGGTCTTACAGCTTGTGGAAAAAAACGATGAAAAGCGCGAACAAGAACTGGACGCTTTGTTAAAAGAGTTTTCCATTGAACATTTGCGTTTTTCTCCCTCTAAAGCGTTGTCGGGCGGTGAACGCCGACGTCTTGAAATCGCACGGGCAATTGCATCGCGACCGTCTTTTATTTTGTTGGATGAACCGTTAGCCGGGGTTGACCCCATTGCGGTGGGGGAAATTAAAACCCTGGTGGCACAGTTAAAAGATCGCAATTTAGGAGTGTTGATTACCGACCACAATGTGCGTGAAACGTTAAGCATTATTGACCGTGCCTATATTTTGCATGACGGTGTTGTGTTAAAGCAAGGCACACCCGATGAAATCGTTGACGATCCTGATGTGCGGCGCACGTATTTAGGTAAAAACTTTTCGCTTTAATTCCTTGCTTTAAGGATAAAAAAACAAAAAAAACGTGCCTTGCATCATTTTTTTGTGGAAAAAAATAAAAAAAAACGCTAAACTGGGCGCACTTTATTTTTTTTAAAGAGAGGATTGATTGTTATGACACAAGTAAAAAGAATCGGTGTATTGACAAGCGGCGGTGATTGTTCGGGATTGAACACGGCGATTCGCGCGGTAACCTTTGGTGCCTTAACCAAAGGGTGGGAAGTTTTCGGTATTCATAATGCAACGGACGGTCTGTTTTCACGGCCAATGAATTATCGTCGCCTGACCATGGCCGATTTTGAATTTCCCTATGCAACGTTGGGGGGCACGATGCTGGGCACCAACAATTCGGGGAATCCGCATGTTCAAATGAAAGCCGACGGCACAACAGAAGAAGTAACAACCGAAGAACTGTATCAACGTTTTAAAGACGGAGTGCAAGAATTGGGATTATCCGCTTTGGTGGTGATTGGCGGTGACGGTTCTATGGCTTTGGTCAGTAAGTATTGCCAACATGCCGGTATTTCCATGATCGGTATTCCCAAAACCATTGATAATGATGCTCCTTGCACACAGCAAGCCATCGGTTTTGCAACCGCTCGTTCGGTTGTTATGGATGCTTTGGATAAATTGGATACGACAGCCGCCTCGCACCACCGTGTGATGGTGGTGGAAGTCATGGGCCGCGGGGCAGGGCATTTGGCTTTGGAAGCCGCGATTGCCGGTTTTGCCGATGCGGCGTTAATCCCCGAAATCCCCTATACGTATGAAGGGTTGCTGGCGCATTTAAAACACGGTCAGGCGGCGGGTAAAAAACACGCCCTTGTCGTTGTGGCCGAAGGGTTAAAAACACCGGACGGCAAGCATCATTTTGCCGGTAACGGGCGCACATACGGCGGTATTTCGGGATATTTTGAAGAACGCCTGCGTGAAGACGGGTTTAACGTGCGTGCCAATATTTTGGGGCATGTGCAACGTGCCGGTACACCGGTTGCCAGTGATCGGTTGTTGGCCTCGGCCTTTGCCGTGCGGGCGATTGAATTGATTGCCGATGGGCAAAATAACCGTGTCGTGGCCTGGGAAAACGGTAAGGTAACGGATTTTGATTTATCCTATATCCTGAAAGTCGCTAATTCACCGGTTGATCCGAATGGGGCCATGGTGCGCGTTGCCCGCAGTTTGGGAATTTATGTCGGAAATGAAAAATAAGGCTTGATTTATTGAAAAAACATTCTATATTATATTATGTAGTAAGGAGAACACAATGACAGAAAAATTAGAAAAACACCTAAACGCCCTGAAATCAAAACATGCTGCTTTGGATGCCGCCATTGTTGAGGAAGAGGCCCGCCCCTATGTTGACACAATGAAGGTTCAAGATTTGAAAAAACAAAAATTGGCCGTCAAGCAAGAGATGGAAGAAGTAGAAAAAGAGTTGGCCTAACCCTTTTTTTAGTTTTAAGATTTATATCCCCCTTTAAAGTTTTTCTTTAAAGGGGGAGTTTAATTTTTTCTTGCTTTTTTCTTAAACACTTGTTATCATATAATCCTTACTTTATCAGGTGATAGAAATGAATCCCAAAATCAATTGTTCAAATCATTTAACGGATAAAAATAGAATTAATTTAGGTAGTTTTTATACACCACATAAGTATGTAAAATTAATTGAACAATGGTTAAGTAAAGAACAAATTGACTCTTCTTATGTGATTGGTGATTTAACTTGTGGAGGGGGCGCTTTTTTCAAATTAAAAGATAAATTTGCACAAAATAAATTTATTGGGAATGATATTGACGAATATGCTTTAAACACGGCTAAAACATATTTTCCGTTTGTCACATATTCTTGTTTAAATGCATTTTCAAATGTGTGTCGGGTAAAATTTGGCATAAAATCAGATAAAAAATTAATTATTGTTGGAAATCCACCATATAATGATACAACTTCTTTAATTAATGGTTCGTTGAAAAAAGAGCTTTTTCACATTGACGAGGATATAAAAACAAGAGATTTAGGGATATCAGCGCTCCTTTCATACAATAAGTTGAATGCGGATTATGTTGCAGTTTTACATCCTTTATCTTATTTGATAAAGCAAGCTAATTTTAAATTGGGTGAACGCTTTTTTAAAAACTATAAAATTCTTGACCATGTGGTTTTTAATAGTCAGGAATTTGAAAATACATCAAAATTATCTGCGTTTCCCGTCATTGCTGTTTTGTATAAACGGCAAGTTTCTAATGGCCTTAATTATCAAAGTATCAAAACATTTCAGTTTCATACAATTGAGGGTATTTCATTTTCATTGAAAGATAGAGATTATATATCTGATTATATTGAAAAATACCCACATAAAAAGCGATATACTCCCGAGATTTTATTTTACACACAACGGGATATCAATGCCTTAAAAAGGGGAAAAACATTTTTAACGACCAGGACAAGTGCTGCCGTGGATGTTAATCCCAAGCAATTACCACTTTACTGCTATTTAGATTGTTTTAAAAGATATGCCGTGATACCTTATTTTTTGGGAAACTTCAATGTTCCCTTTATTAAAAATGAATTTCAAACCATAGAAAAGGATGTTGTTACGATTTCAAGATATTATCATCAAAACATTTTTGGAGAGTCCAAAAAACCGGAGCAACAGAAAATTGAAAACGTTCGCTCTTATATTGAAAAAGTTGTTTCATTTATTTAGTTGTGAAAGAAAAATACATGTTGAATGCAAAAGTTATTTATAATGAAAATGAATTATCAGTTTCTTTACCAATGGTTCAGCCCACTGGAAAAATTAGATTAAAGAAAAGAAGTTGTTTTTATGAGTATGGAAATCCGATTGCCGCTCGTAAAAAGGAAGTGTGTCAATCATGTTATATAGAATGGCAAATAGGATACGATTTATTAAAGAATTCTGAAAATAAAGATAAAACGTCTTTGAAAAATTTAAATTTTTTCAATTACAAAGGTGAAGAAAAATATCTTTATGAATTAAGTGAGATTTTATATTATTCTTTCAAAAAGAAATACATAACGGCAGATGAAATAAAAAAAACTTACAAACAGATTCGGTCTATCAATGATGCAGATACTTTTGAGGAAAAAGAAGTTATTACAAGAACTCACCCAAAGGAAATTAGTATCAATGGTTTAGATTATTATAAAATGACGGTTTCATATCCGTTACTTGTTCATAAATTCGGTTCATATGAAATTTTAGCTGAAATCGTTATAAAAGAAAAACAGCGTGCTGTTGGAACACAGGCTATGCTTTATGTTTGTCTACCTATTACCTCCCTTAAATTTAATAAAAATCCAATCGGAAGATCATTAGATAAAAAAGAAATTGCCCATTGGATCATTGGAAAAGAGGAAGCTTGCTTGTCATTAGAATTGTTCCAAGTGTTTGGCATGTTATCCCCTAAACATAAATTTGATGTATGTGCTATATTAAAAACATTGTTTCCTGATATTTTGTCCTGAAAAATATTGTTTTTGTTATTTTAATTACACGTAGCCCCTTTAAAGTTTTTCTTTAAAGGGGGAGTTTGTATATAAAACAACCAGATATATATCGTTTTTAAAGTTTTAAAATAGGTATTGTTTTTCTTGGATCCAAAGCGTTCGCAAGGATGACGGCCGGGGAGGTGTTGCCTCTGGTGTTTTTTTCACAGGCGGTGACGCCCCACTGTCGTCATGCCCAATCTTCATCGTGCATCATTTCCCCTCCCGTCATGTCCAATCCTCATCGGCCATCCAGGACAATGAGTCCTTATTTTGTCGGGGTGTTAATGTCCCTAAAAAGCGGAATTAGTTTTTCTGGATGCTCGCTTTCGCAAGCATGACGGCCGGAGGGGTGTTGCCGGCGGTGGGTTCTCCCCGCTTATGTCACCCTTGGGCTTGGCCCGAGGGTCCAGGACAATGATTCCTTATTTGGCGGGGCGGTGACGCCCCTCATCCTTAAAAAGCGGTATTCGTTTTCCTGGATCCTCGCTTTCGCAAGGATGACGGCCGGAGGGGTGTTGCCGGCGGTGGGTTCTCCCCGCTTATGTCACCCTTGGGCTTGGCCCGAGGGTCCAGG